>NZ_CP114285.2:2713637-3015152 GCF_027111255.2 Flavobacterium flavigenum
ATAACCGTTATCAAAAAAATGTATAGTTTGCTTTTCTAGTGGATAATAACTGGTTTTATCGTTTAACCCCAGAGGAATATATTCGGTTATAGTAAAAGTATCATCATCAAAAACAATTGTAACAACATCCTGAGCCGAATAAAAAAGCTTAATCTGTTCATTTATCAATTCAATATCTACCCGGGAAAGAAAGGTTTTATCTCTGGATTTTTTTGGTACTCCGGCCCAGCAGATCACAAACAATTCTTTAAAAACACGATACTTTGGAGACATATCTTTATGCCTGAAATTCATAAAATCGAATACACCGTCAAGCGTATACTGGATACTGTTTCGGGAACTATTTTCGATTCCGATAACTGTTTCGGTATTCTGATAATTTTTTTCAATTTCACCTTCTACAGGAACCGAATTGCTTCCCCGCCTAATAAAAATACTATTGGCCGGAATAGTATGAATTCCTTTTTTGAAAGATGAAATCTGGCTTTTGGGCTTTATCGTAACCAGTCCAATCACCTTATCTTTTGGAAGATTGGGAAAAGGCACATTTTCGTACTGAATTTTAGGCGGATTTTCCAGAAAAGCATTGACAAGATTCTGAATCCGGCTATCATCAAAGAAATCATCGCCCACAATTTCGTTATCATGATCTTCAACACCAACAACGATATACGAATTATTCGCAGGGTTTGAATTCGACAAAGCACAAATATGCTTTAAAAACTTTCCTTTACCTTCGCGTGAATGCAGATTCAACTGCCTTTTTTTGTCATAAAAACTGCTCTCGTCATTATGAGCAAGCAGGTTTTTTATTAAAAGGCGTTTATTGATCATTTTCGCTGATTATTTTTTGCCACAAATTGCATTAATTTTCACAAATTTTTATTTTCAAACACATAGAAACATAGATTATTACAACCTATAAAAAGGCATTTCACTTTTTCTAAATACACATAGCTATGAATTGATGCAAATGAAATGCCTTTTAAGATAAAGCAAAACTATGTTTCTATGTGTTAAAAAATCTTCTAACTATTTTTCTTAACAATCGTTGAAGAGGCCTGTGCCGTACTCATCACAATCAAATCGGCAATATTAACGTGATAAGGTCTTGAAACTACAAAATGAATAATGTCGGCTATATCTTCTGCTTTCAGTGGATCAAAACCTTTGTAAACATTTGAAGCTCTTTCGGTATCTCCTTTAAAACGTACTTCACTAAATTCTGTTTCAACCAAACCCGGATGTATTCCGCTTACTTTAATTTTGTGTGGGTTCAAATCCATTCGCATTCCCTGAGTAATGGCATCCACAGCATGTTTTGATCCGCAGTATACATTCCCATTCGGATAAACCTCTTTTCCGGCTGTTGAACCAATGTTGATAATGTGTCCCGATTCCCTTTCAGTCATTTGCGGAATAATAGCTTTCGAAACATATAAAAGTCCTTTTACATTGATATCAATCATGGCATCCCAATCTTCAATATCTCCATACTGAATTGGATCTAATCCGTGTGCATTTCCTGCATTATTGATTAAAACGTCAATTTTCGAAAAATATTCCGGTAAGGAATTTATACTTTCAAAAACAGCATTTTTATCCCTGACATCAAAAGACAAAGAATGTACTTCCGTATATTCTGAAAGTTCTTTTTCGAGTTCGCTTAAACGTTCTTTACGTCTTCCGCAAATGATAACTTTATAATGATTTCGTGCAAAAATCTGAGCTGTTGCCTTCCCAATTCCGCTTGTAGCACCGGTAATTAAAACTGTTTTTTTCATCCTGATTATATGTTTTGCCATAAATTAAACAACTTTCATTTATTGAAAACTCCATTTTAATTTGTGACAACTATCTTCGCTTAAGCGAATTTCACTTTTGTTATGTTTATAAATATTATTTTAAAGCAACTCTTCTCCCCTGCTTTCAGTCCATATTGCAAACCAGTCTTCTTTATCCATTTCAAGTTCTACTGCTTTCATCAACGATTGAATTCTGGCGACATTTACAGTTCCTGCAACCGGAATCACTTTTGCTGGATGTTTTAAAATCCATGCTAATAAAAGTGTATCAGATCCTAAATGATATTTTTCTACTAATGTCGAAAGTAATTTCTTCAGACGGCGTGTTTGTTGACTATCTTCCCTAAAAACAGTACCCAGCGGATTCCATGCCAACGGACGGATTCCGTGTATTTGTGCATAATCAAAAGTTCCGTCAGTCATTGGCTCAAAATTCGTAGCTGAGAATTGTACTGAATGATAACTAACATCTGTTTTCTGACGAATTAACTCAACTTGTGAATTGCTGAAATTTCCAACTCCAAAATCAATGATTTTCCCTTCTGTTTTTAGCTTTTCAACCGCTTCAGCAATTTCATCAGCCTGCATTAACGGACTTGGTCTTTGCAATAAAAAAACATCGATATAATCTGTTTTTAATTTTTTCAGGGATTCTTCTGCTGACCAGATTATATATTCTTTAGAATGTTCATAATGCCTGACTTTATTATTACGGTTTTCGGTAACCATCTGAATACCGCATTTGGTAATTAACTGCAACTTTTCGCGAGAAATTTTACTGTCATGAAGTGCTTTTCCAAAATCTGCTTCGGTGGTGTAATCTCCGTAAATATCAGAGTGGTCGAAAGTAGTAATTTTGTTTTCGATACAAAGCTGTATCATGCTTTCCATTTCTTTTGATGTAAGATTTTTATCCCAAACTCCCCAATTCCTAACCCCTGAAATTACAGGTGATAATAAAGTTTTGCTCATGTTTTGTTGTATTATTTTTAGTAATAATGATGTCTGCTTACAGCATAATCACCAAAGTTCTTAAAAATATAAAAATAGATTCACAATTCGTCCTTAAAATTAGGGTTTTGGTCGAAGTTTTAACCATTTTTTAACATCTTACTTCTTAAAAAATATTCAATTTGCACTCTCAAAAATCAGGTATAAAAATCACAAGTTTTAAAAGGTTTTTAAAAATATTTATATGGAAGAAAATACAACGACTTTAGACATTAGAGCGATAAATGAAAAAATTGAGAGAGAAAGTGCTTTTATAGACCTTCTTACAATGGAAATGAACAAAGTTATTGTGGGCCAGAAACACATGGTCGAGCGTTTATTAATCGGGCTATTAGGGCAAGGGCATATTTTACTGGAAGGTGTTCCTGGTTTAGCAAAAACTTTGGCGATTAATACTTTATCACAAGCAGTTCAGGGTTCTTTCAGCCGTATCCAGTTTACTCCGGATTTATTACCTGCCGATGTTATCGGGACAATGATTTACAACATTAAAGCAAACGAATTCTCTATTAAAAAGGGGCCAATTTTTGCTAACTTCGTACTTGCCGATGAGATTAACCGTGCTCCTGCCAAAGTTCAGTCTGCACTTTTGGAGGCAATGCAGGAAAAACAAGTTACGATTGGCGATACGACTTTCAAACTCGATCGTCCGTTTTTAGTATTGGCCACGCAAAACCCCGTTGAACAAGAAGGAACATATCAGCTTCCTGAAGCTCAGGTTGACCGTTTCATGCTTAAAACTGTTATTGATTATCCAAAAATTGACGAAGAACGCTTTGTAATTCGCCAAAACCTAAAAGGAAGTTACGAAAAGGTAAATCCTGTAGTTTCTGTAGAACAAATTCTGCGTGCACAGGAAGCTGTTCGTGAAGTTTACATGGATGAAAAAATCGAAAAATATATCTTAGATATCATCTTTGCAACACGTTACCCTGAAAAGTACAAACTGGCCGACTTAAAACCTCTTATCAGTTTTGGAGCATCACCACGTGGAAGTATCAATTTAGCCAATGCAGCAAAATGTTATGCTTTCATCAAACGTCGTGGTTACGTAATTCCAGAAGACGTTCGTGCCGTTGTGCATGATGTTTTACGCCATAGAGTTGGGATAACATATGAAGCTGAAGCTGAAAACATTACTTCTGTAGACATTATCAACAAAATCGTAAACGAGATTGAAGTACCTTAAAAAGTTGATGGTTGATAGTTTTTTGTTGATGGTTCATACGCCATCAACCAACAACCACAAACCATAAACCAAATCTAAAATGGATACAAAAGAGCTTTTAAAAAAAGTACGGAAAATAGAAATCAAGACCAAAAGACTGAGCAATCATATCTTTTCGGGAGAATACCACTCTTCATTTAAAGGACGAGGAATGACGTTTAGCGAAGTGCGTCAATACCAATACGGAGATGATATTCGTAATATCGATTGGAATGTAACCGCACGTTATAACGAAGCCCACGTAAAAGTTTTTGAAGAAGAACGTGAATTAACCATGGTTTTAATGGTTGATATTTCGGGGTCCGAAGGTTTTGGATCAAAAAGTCAGTTTAAAAAAGACATCGTAACTGAAATAGCGGCAACGATGGCTTTTTCGGCTACACAAAATAACGATAAAATTGGTTTGATATTATTTTCTGATAATGTCGAATTATACATCCCACCAAAAAAGGGGCGTTCACATGTTTTGAGAATTATTAGGGAATTGATCGAATTTGAACCAAAAAGCCAAAAAACAGATATCGCCCAAGCTTTAAAGTTTCTTTCCGGAACTCAAAAAAAGAAAGCAATTGTTTTTATGATCTCTGATTTCATGTCTGAAAACTATGAGCATACTTTAAAAATTGCTTCCAAAAAACATGACATTACTGGTGTCCGCGTTTACGATATCCGTGAAGAGAAAATTCCGAATTTAGGAATGGTAACGATGCTTGATGCCGAAACCGGAAAAATTCAGCTCGTAGATACCGGTTCTAAAAAAGTTCGAATGAATTATGAAAAACACTATCAGGAACGTGTAAGCTACTTTAAGGAAATTTTCAGCAAATCTGGAGCCGGTGTCGTAAACACAAGAGTTGACGAAAATTACGTAACTAAATTACTGGGGTATTTCAAATCAAGATAATTTTAGATTATCAGAGATCTTAGTTTGTTAGAATATTAGATTAATTTGAAGAATAATCGTAAATAAATCGCTTAAGCTGAATCTGTTTTAAGCTTTCATTTTAGACTAAAATCTGAAATCAAATCAAATGAAATTAAAATTTTACATATTTCTATTTTTACTTTCCTCAACTGTTTTTGCACAAAATAAGCAGATTGAAACCAGTATTGATACTACAAAAAATAAAATTGGCGCCGAGTTTAAGCTAACACTTAAAACGATCGTAAGTTCAAAATCTAAAGTGGTTTTCCCTGCATTAAAGAATATTGGCCCGTTAGAAGTTATTCAATCATACCCAATAGACACGGTTAAGAAAGACGGCACTTATGAGCTTATCAAAAAATATGGCTTAACACAATTTGATTCCGGAAAATATGTTATACCTCCGGTGAAGATTCTGATTGATAAAAAACCTCATTTAAGCGATCCGGTTTCTGTTGAAGTAGCCAGTGTGAAAGTAGATACTCTACAGCAAAAAATGTATGATATTAAAGATATCTCAACTGTTGAAAATGGTATTGGAGAATGGTGGATTTATCTTTTGATTGTGGTTCTGATTATAGGAATTGGTGTTTTCGTTTATTGGTATATGAAAAAACACCAAAAGAAAAAAATTGAAGAAGAAGTTTATAAAACGCCTATTGAAAAAGCGACAAGCTTATTAAACAATCTTGAGAAAAAAGAACTTTGGCAAAAAGGCGAAGTAAAAGAATATTATAGTGAACTGACTGATATTGCCCGTAATTATATAGAAGAAGCAATTCAGATTCCGGCAATGGAAAGCACTACTTCTGAACTGATTCAGGCACTTAAAACGGCTTCTGCCAAAAAGAAAATGAGCCTGACTCCGGAAACTGTTGAAAATCTCGAGCGTGTTTTAAGACAGGCAGATTTGGTAAAATTCGCGAAATCTAAACCATTAGAATTTGAAATTACTGAAGACAGAAATAAGATTCAAAAAGCAATTTTAACGCTGGATAATGCTATCCCTACAGAAGTTCCTGTTGAGGAAGAAGATCAATTATTAAACGAAGCCCAAAAACAAAAACAAATTCAGCTTCAGTTAAAGAAAAAAAGAAATAAACGTATTGCAATTGCCGCTGCAACTGTAGTTTTTTTACTTACTGCAACCACTACTTATTTCGTTGTCACTAAAGGCTTCAATTATGTAAAAGACAATATAATTGGACACCCAACCAAAGAATTACTGGAAGGGGAATGGATAAAGAGCGAGTATGGTAATCCTGGTGTTTTAATTGAAACCCCAAGAGTTTTACAACGACTTGATACTCAAAAAGTATTACCAAAAGAGGCTATGGCCCTTATAAAGGAAATGCAGCTTTTTGGTTACGGGAGTTTACTGGATAATTTTTATGTAACGGTTTCTACAGCTAAATTTAAAAACCCTACAGACATTGATTTATCAAAAGCCCTTGAAGGCAATTTAAAAATAATCGAAGCTCAGGGTGCCAGAAATATGATTACAAAACAAGAAGATTTTGAAACTAAAGAAGGCATTACAGGAATAAAAGGGTACGGAACTTTTACGTTTATTAATGAAAACCTGAAAACAAGCGCTAAACTTTACTACGAAGTCCTGATGTTTAAACAAGATGGCGGATTACAGCAAATTGCTATATTCCATGAAGAAGGAGATACGTATGCTAATGATATTTCGGACAGGATTTTAAATTCTGTTGAACTTAAAAGAGCAAGCAACTAATGGAAAAAATAACTTTTTTAAATCCGGAATTTTTTTGGCTGTTTTTATTAATCCCAATTGCAATAGGATGGTTTTTCTGGAAACGCAATCAGCAATCAGCTACTTTAAAAATGAGTTCAACTCAGGGTTTTAAAAACAGCGAATCACTATTAACAAAATTAAAACCTTGTTTGTATGTTTTCAGGATTATTGCTCTGTGTTCTCTGATTGTGGCTTTAGCAAGACCAAGAACTGTTGACATCAGCAACGAAACTAAAACAACGAAAGGAATTGATATTGTAATGGCAATTGACGTTTCGGGAAGTATGCTTGCAAAAGATTTAAAGCCCAACCGTATGGAAGCTTTAAAAAGAGTTGCGGCTGATTTCGTTAACGAAAGACCAAACGACAGAATCGGATTGGTTTTATATGCCTCTGAAGCCTACACTAAAACTCCTGTTACCAGCGATAAAGCCATCATTTTAGAAGCTATTAAGGAAATCAAATACGATAATGTATTACAGGATGGTACCGGAATTGGGATGGGACTTGCAACGGCTGTAAACCGACTTAAGGACAGTAAAGCAAAAAGCAGGGTGATTATTCTTTTGACAGATGGTGTAAATAATGCGGGATTCATTGAGCCGGAAACAGCTTCTGACATTGCAAAACAATATGGGATAAAAGTATATACGATTGGAATCGGAACTAACGGAATGGCTGAATTTCCTTATGCATATGCCCCAAACGGCGGTTTCTTGTTTAAAATGCAAAAAGTAGAAATTGACGAACAGTTATTAAAAAGTATTGCCAGAAAAACCGATGGAACTTATTTCAGAGCTACCAGCAATGACAAGTTAGCCGAAATATACAATTCGATCAACAAATTAGAAACCACTGAAATTCAGGAATTAAAATTCTACGATTACGATGAAAAATATAGGTTTTTTGTATTGCTCGCAGGAATTTTGTTATTGTTGGAAGTAGGTTTAAGAAATACGGTTTACAGAAGCTTCATTTGATTTTTTTAAAATCAAAAAATACCAAATTCAAAAATACCAAATTACAAAATTGGGATTTGGAATTTAAAAATTGGAATTTAAAAAATTTATGGAATTAGACGAAAAAAAATATTTATATCTATTGTTTCTCATCCCGATTGTGGTATGTGTTTTTCTTTTTAATATGTATTGGAAAAGAAAAAAACAACGTGAATTTGGTGATTTGGAAATGGTAAAAAAGCTAAGCCCTGAACGCTCAGTTTTTAAACCTGTTTTAAAATTAGTAGTTTTTCTTTTGGCACTGGCTTGTTTGATCATAGGTTTGGTAAATCCGAAGATTGGAACCAAAATGGAAACGGTTAAACGCGAAGGAATTGATATCGTTTTTGCTGTCGACGTTTCAAAAAGTATGCTGGCTGAGGATGTTGCACCTAGCCGTTTAGAAAAAAGCAAACAATTGGTTTCTCAGATTATCAATAATTTAGGCAGCGACAGGATCGGAATTGTTGCTTATGCCGGAAGTGCTTTCCCAGTCTTACCAATTACAACAGATTACGGTGTTGCTAAAATGTTTCTGCAAAGCATGAATCCCGGAATGGTGTCATCACAAGGAACCTCACTTGACGAAGCGATTAAATTATCAGCAACCTATTTTGATGAAAAAAGTAAAACCAGCAAACTTTTAATCCTTATTTCTGATGGAGAAGATCACTCTGAAGGTGCTGAAGCAGCTGCAGATGAAGCCAATAAAATCGGAATGAAAATCATTACCATTGGTGTTGGAACAGAAAAAGGAGCTACAATTCCGTTGAAGGAAAACGGTGTAGTCAGAAGTTATCAGAAAGACCAAAATGGTGAAACAGTTATTACAAAACTAAATCAGGAAGGTTTAAGAGCAATTGCAAAAGCAACCAAAGGCGGGTATGTTTATGGAGGAAGTACAAAAGAAGTACTGGAATATGTAAAAAATGCATTGAATAATATTCAGAAAACTGAGTTTGAAGCAACACAAATGGCAGAGTTTCAATCGCAGTTTCAATGGTTTTTAGGCTTTGCCTTTTTCCTGTTATTTCTGGATATCTTTTTATTGGAAAGAAAAACAAACTGGATAAACGAGTTGAATTTATTTAACGAAAAGAAATAATTGTTCTGGACAAATCGGGAGCAAAAAAATAAAAACACAGAATGAAAAATTTACTTCTTTATATTTTACTAACCTTTTCTTTGGCAGTTTCTGCTCAGGAAAAAGACAAAACATTGCCTGAAGCCAATGAAGAATATAAACAGAATAAATTTGTTGATGCAGAGGCAAATTACAGGATTTCACAATCAAAATTTCCTAAAAAAGCTACAGCTTCTTATAATTTGGGAAATACAATTTACAAACAAAACCAGGCATCAGAAGCAAAATATGCTTATGCAAAGGCTATTAAAAATGCCAAAACCAGACCTGAAAAGCACAAAGCTTTCCATAATTTAGGAAATGTTTTTATGAAAGAGAAAGATTATACTCAGGCTGTTGAAGCTTATAAAAACGCTTTGCGTAACGACCCTACTGATGATGAGACACGTTACAATTATGCTTTAGCCAAACAAAAACTAAAAGAAAACCCTCCGAAAAACGACAAGAATAAGGACAAGGATAAAAAGAACGACAAAAAAGACGATCAGAAAAAGGACGGCGACAATAAAGATAAAAAAGACGGCAAAGACGATCAGAAAAAAGACGACAAAGGCGATAAGGACAAAGATAAAAAAGACGGTAAAAACGATCCTAAAAAAGATGATAAATCAAACAATAACGGAGAGCCAAAACCTATGCCGGGAGGAATTTCAAAAGATCGTGTCCAGAATTTATTAGATGCGGTGAATAATGAAGAAAAGAAAATTCAGGATAAAGTTAATGCCCAAAAAGTAAAAGGAAGTCCTAAAAAAGCAGAAAAAGACTGGTAGAATTGTTATTGTTTTTGGTTTATTGTTTTTCTGATTTAATAAAAACAGTTTACCATTTCATCTAAATTAAAAGAATAAACTTTTAAAAGATAACCAGAAACTATAAACTACTAACAAACAAAAATTGATTAAACAAGTAATGAAAAGATATTTAATTCTATTACTATTCACTTTTCAGGGACTTATGGCTCAGGTTCAGTTTGAAGCCAGGGTAAGCAAGAATACGCTTGGAGTTAACGAAAGACTCCGTATTGACTTTATCATGAATGTTGATGGGGATAACTTTGACCAGCCTTCTTTTGAAGGTTTCAGAATTGTTGGAGGGCCAAGCCAGCAGATAAGTCAGTCATGGGTAAATGGAAGAAGTTCATTTCAGAAAATTTATTCTTATTTTTTGCTGCCGAATCAAAAAGGTACATTTACCATCAAACAGGCTTCAATTGAATATAATGGGCAGGTTTATAAAACATCTCCCATAAAAATAACAGTTACCAATGCAGTTCCACAAGAAAGAGATCCAAATTCACAACAACAGCATCAAGGGGGCGGAAATGAGATACTGAATCTGATTGCAGAAATTTCCAAAACGAATCCTTATATAAATGAACCTATTACAGTGGTTTATAAACTATATTTTAATGGTATTGGTGTAACAGGATTTAAAGAACTGGCTAAACCTAAATACAAAGACTTTTGGAATCAAAATATTGACATCAAACAGCTTCAAATTGAAGAGGGAATGTACAAAGGTGAACGCTCTTACTTTGTAGTCCTTAAAAAAACGATTTTATACCCTCAAAAATCAGGAAAACTTACTATTGAACCGCTTTCTTTAGACATCGGAATTCAGGTACCAAGAGGCCGGAACATGTTTGGCCAGATGATGCTGGATGATGCAAACAAAACCGTTTCTGCCGGAGCCAAAACAATTAATGTAAGAGCGCTGCCTGAGGCAAATAAACCTATTGGTTTTACCGGAGCTGTAGGTAAATTTGATTTTAGTGTTACCCCATCAAAAACTACCTTAAAAAGTGGAGAAAGCCTTGATTTGATTGTTAGTGCAAACGGAACAGGTAACATGAAACTATTTACTTTGCCAAAACCAGTTGTACCTAATGCATTAGAAATGTATGATCCGGTTCATGACGAAAAAGTAAATACATCACTTGCAGGAATGTCTGGAAAAATTTCGGACAAATATACTATCATACCTCAATTTAAAGGAAAGTATGCTATAAAACCAATGGAATTCTCGTATTTTGATTTGAATTCCGGAAGCTATAAAACCATAACTTCCCCTGAAATCATGATTGATGTTTTGGATGGTCCTGTACAGGCTGAAGCAGTGGCGTCAAATACGTCTAAAAATGTCATTACAAAATCAGAACAATTTAAATATATCAAACCAAAAACTGTTTTGATTTCAACGGTAAAAGATGATTTTTACGGCTCCGATTTATATTACAGTCTATTGTTACTGCCTTTTGTAATTTTACCAATTATTGTAATTGCCAAGAAGAAAAAAGAGGCAATCGACAGTGATGTTACCGGTAACAGAATTAAAATGAATAACAAACTGGCGAAGAAATATCTGTCTGAAGCCAAAAAACAGCTTAATAATAAAGAATCGTTTTATATTGCCCTTGAAAAAGCAATGCATAATTTCCTGAAAGCCAAATTACACATTGAGACCTCAGAAATGAGTAAAGACAATATTCTCGAATTGCTGTTATCAAGAAGTGTAAATCCGGAAACGGTTCAGAACTTTATTAATTTGACCGAAAACTGCGAGTTTGCGAGATATGCACCTGCATCAAGCACATCTATCCAACAGGATTATGACAAAGCTGTTTTGATTATTTCGGAATTAGAAAAACAAATTGTTTAAACCTAACGTCAAAGTTTACGAAAGGTTAAAATTTACAGAAAATGAAAAATATAGTATATCTCTTTTTATTAATCTCACAGTTTTTCTTTGCTCAGGGCAGTTTTGAAAAAGCAAATGCCTTATATCAAAAGGCAAAATACCAGGAAGCAGCACAAACTTATGAAAGCATTATTAAGGATGAAAAACAACACTCTGCCGAGTTGTATTTTAACTTAGGGAATTGTTATTACAAACTTAATAAAGTGGCACTTTCGATTTATAATTATGAAAAGGCTCTTGTCCTGAAACCACATGATGCTGAAACTTTAAACAATCTGAAATTTGCCAAAAAACTCACTATAGACGAAATTAAAGAAGTTCCAAAGGTTGGTTTTGCAAAGCTGATTCAGAATTTTACAGGTATTTTTAATTACAATACCTGGGCCTGGATTTCAGTAGGAATTGCATTTGCTTTTCTGCTTAGTTTTATTGGCTATTATTTTTCACAGCTTACACTTTCCAAAAGAATCTATTTTATCGGAATGTTTATTTTACTGTTTGCCTTATTATTAAGTGTTTCAGCAGGAATAACTGAAAAAGATCATTATAATAATGATCGTCCTGCAATCGTTTTTGCTGAAATGACGGAAGTACGAAGTGAACCTCAGAAAGGAGCATCAAGTATTTTCTTATTACACGAAGGTGCTAAGGTTTACGTAACCGAATCCCTTGAAAACTGGAAAAAAATTGAATTGACGGATGGCACCGAAGGATGGATTGATGCTTCTGCTATAAAAGAAGTAAAATAGAAAATTATTATACAAAAAGAGTCCATTTCTGCGATAGAAACGGACTCTTTTTTTGTCTTGAACTTTTTAATTCTTAATCTAAAGATTCTGTTAGTTTTTTGAAAACGGTCTTGGCATTTTTACCTTCGTATAAGACGGCATAAACCGCATCAATAATTGGTGTTTTGGCACCATAACCCTGATTTAATTTATAAGCACTTTTAGTTGCATAATATCCTTCGGCAACCATACTCATTTCCATCATCGCACTTTTTACTGTATAGCCTTTTCCAATCATATTGCCGAACATTCTATTTCTTGAAAATACGGAATATCCTGTTACCAATAAGTCGCCCAAATAAGCAGAATCATTAATATTTCGTTTCATTCTGTGTACTTTCTTGATAAATTTTCGCATCTCACGGATTGCGTTGCTCATTAATACAGACTGAAAATTATCGCCATATCCCAGACCATGAGCAATTCCGGCAGCTATTGCATAAATATTTTTAAGCATTGCTGCATATTCAGTCCCGATGATATCGTCTGAAATTTTAGCTTTTATATAATTACTGGATAAGGATTTTGCAACTGTGCAGGCTTTCTCCGGATCACCGCAGGCAATCGTCAAATAAGAAAGTCTTTCTAAAGCTACTTCCTCAGCATGACAAGGTCCTGTAATAACCCCTATATTGTAATAGGGAATATCATACTGAATGTGAAAATGTTCACCCACAATCAAACTTGTCTCAGGAACAATTCCTTTAATGGCTGAAAAGATAATTTTATTTTCAAGAGAAACTGTCAAATGTTCTAATTCAGCATTTAAAAAAGCAGAAGGAATTGCAAAAATAAGGTAATCTGCATATTCAATCGCTTCGTTTATATCGTTGGTTAATTTAAGTTTATTGATATCAAACTCAACTGAACTCAAATAATTTGGATTATGTTTATATTTTAAAAGGTGCTCTATCGCAGCGTCATTTCGCATATACCACGAAATTTCATCCAGGTTCACACACAGCATTTTTGCAATAGCTGTTGCCCAGCTCCCACCACCAATTACTGCAAATTTTAAATTTTGGCTCATTATTCAAATAATTTAGAGCAAAAGTACTTAATAATGCAGTAATATCACAAAATGTAATTTAAGAATTTTAAAAACAGCTTTAAATACAAAGTTTTTTAAAGAATTTCAAAAAAACGAAAAATATTTTCTCTTCTGTACAATAAAAAACAAACAGTTGCGTTGTAAACTATCATTAATTAGATTATTAAATGAATTTAGTAAGAATTGAGTTAGTTAGTTTTGTTTTAGTATTTTAAAAAGGCGTTCCTAAAAATTTAAGAACGCCTTTTTTGTTATAAAAATTCCAATATTTTAAAATCCAAATCCCAAATTTGAAAATCTGAAATAATTAAATTGAAATGCCAAAATTGGAATTTGGAATTTATAATAATTTGAAATTTGTTTTTTTAATAACTAAGCTCCACAATAGATTTTACTTTATCTAAAGTCACCAGTTGTTTTTCGCCTAAGCCTTTCCACCCTCTTTCATCAAAACGACTAACAATAAAATCAGCTGTTTTATCATAATCGTTTGTGTATTGTGAAAGTTTGGTATCCATTCCCATTGTATGGAAAAATTCAACGGTTTTATTGATCGCTTCTTTAGCAACTTCATCGTCTGAACCTGTTAAGTTGAAGATTCTTCTGCCGTATTGGGCCAGTTTTCCTTTTTTGGTTTCAAACATGACATTATATAGACTTGGACCAATAATAGCCAGAGTTCTCGCATGATCAATTCCGTATAAAGCTGTTAGTTCATGACCAATCATGTGCGTTGCCCAGTCGCTTGGAACACCTTTCTGGATTAATCCGTTTAAAGCCATCGTACAGCTCCACATAAAGTTAGAAGCCAAAGTATAATCGGTTGGGTTTTCTACAACGCCTGGACCAACTTCTATTAAAGTCTGCAAAATTCCTTCTGCAATTCGATCCTGAAGAAAAGCATCGGTTGGATACGTTAAATATTGCTCCATAACGTGAGTATAAGCATCTACAACACCATTTTCAAGTTGTCTTTTAGGTAAAGATGCAATTACAGTTGGGTCACAAATAGAAAATTGTGGAAATAATGCACTTCCGCCTGAAGCTAATTTTTCCTGAGTCGCTTCGATCGTCACCACATATCCTGAATTCATTTCGCTCCCCGTAGCCGGAAGAGTCAAAATTGTTCCAAACGGCATTGCATTTTCTTTAATTAAAATTCTCTTTTGAAGAATATCAATCGGATTTCCATCAAAATTAACTGCTGCCGAAATAAACTTTACACCATCAATAACAGATCCTCCTCCTACTGCGAGAATAAAATCAATTTTTTCTGCTTTTATAACTTCTACGGCTTTCATCAAAGTTTCAAAATGTGGATTGGGTTCGATTCCGCCAAACTCTACAATTTCAAAACCTTTCAGATTGCTGATTACCTGATCGTAAATTCCGTTTTTAAAAATACTTCCACCACCGTAAGCCAAAAGGATTTTAGCTTCTTTTGGAACCAAAGTCGAAAGTTTTTCAATTTGTCCTTTCCCGAAAATTAAATTAGTCGGATTGTATAATTCAAAGTTTAACATCTGCTTATTATTTTAATTTTGCCATTAATTTTTCAGCTACCAGTTTTGATGAAGCCGGATTTTGACCTGTAATCAACAAACCATCTTCTACTGCATAAGGCGCCCAATCAGCTCCTTTTGAATATTCGCCACCATTAGCTTTCAAAGCATCTTCCAATAAAAACGGAACCACTTTTGTTAATCCAACTGCTTCTTCTTCAGTATTTGAAAATCCGGTAACTTTTTTGTCTTTTACTAAATAAGAACCATCAATCTTTACATTTTTTAATGCTGCCGGTGCGTGACAAACAAAACTTACTGGTTTTTTATGATTGTAAAAAGATTCAATCAAAGCGATAGAATTTTGATCAACGGCCAAATCCCACATTGGTCCGTGGCCACCCGGATAAAAAACTGCATCAAAATCTTTCTGATCCACTTCTGTAATTTTATGCGTACGTTTTAACTTTTCCTGTAAAGCTAAATCGGCATCAAAACGTTTAGTGTCTTCTGTAGCAGCACTCGGATCATTACTTTTTGGATCAATTGGCGGCTGACCACCTAAAGGACTTGCAATTTCGACAACATATCCCTGATCTATAAGGGTATAATATGGCGCAGCAAATTCTTCTGTCCAAAATCCTGTTTTTTCACCTGTATCTCCTAATTTGTCATGGCTCGTAAGCACAAATAATACTTTTTTCATCTTTTTTTTATTTAATTTTTGAGCAGTAGTCGAAATACTACTAACCGTTAAAGCTATAATTGCAAATAATGCTATTTTGTTCATTTGATTAATTTTAAACAAATTTACAGCTTATATGATATTTGTAAAAATAAAATAAACTATGTTTGTTATAAGTAAATTTATAGCTATGGTCAATTTAGAATGGTATAGAACATTTAAGGCGGTCTACAAAAACGGAAACTTTTCTGTTGCCGCAAAAGAGCTTTTTATGAGTCAGCCCGCAGTTAGTCAGCAAATCTCAATGTTGGAAGCTCATGTTGGGAATAAATTATTTATTCGAAAGTCAAAAGGCGTAGAACCAACAGAGTATGCTAAGTTACTGAATAACTTGATTATAGATGCACTTGACCGTCTTGAAAATGTAGAAACTACTTTTAGGTCAAAAGCTGAAGATGCTACGCGGTTAATTTCTGTGGGCATATCAAAACATCTTTTCAGCAGTGTTGGCAATGCTTTAATTGCAAAATTTGATTTAATCGATTTTACTTTTGCCGATGATGACACGCTGTTTTCCTTAGTCGATTCTAAAAAACTGGACTTTGCCATTGTTTCCAAAAAATACGATACGTTTGATACCATTCAGGAAACGGTTGCTAAGATTAAATTAGTAATGGTTGGACCAACGAATTTGGATATTACCGAATTTCGCCAGAAACTAAAATCAGATAATTTTACTGAAGCGGAACAATGGCTGAACGAGCAAAAATGGTATTCACATGATGCCAGAATTCCACATATAAAATTGTTCTGGCTTCATGCTTTTCATAAAAAAAGACCATCCATGGTTCCTAATTACATTATTCCATCAGAATTTGAAATGCTGGAGATGCTCTCTAAAAATTCCGGTGTTGCTGTAACATGGAATTGCAATGCCAGAAAATTTATTCAGCAAAACAAGCTCCAACTGGTATGGAACAGCTTCCACGTTCCGGAAGAATATGTTTATTTACTGGCAGCTAAGAACAACAATTTGAAGACCTTTTTTGATATCATTGCCAACGAAGTAAGAATTGCATTATCGACTTAAAACTTAAGATAGTTAATGAGTTGAGTGTATTTTTTTTAATACAAATTAAAAACGCTGATAAAACAGATTTGCTTTCGCAAAAACACAGATTTACACGGATTTATATATAGAATCAAAAAGAAATCAGTGTAAATCTGCGTCAAAATATGCGTCTTTAATAATTAGACTCAACGGATTTGTCCTTACTTAAAATCATCAAAAATGATGAGTTGTACTATTCCATCCCACATTAAATTTGTCGTATGCCGAAATTTGATTTTTACGATCTTTTTCTGAGTTAAACTTTAATTAGCTCAGCGTAAGAAATATAAAATTTTATATTTGTGTAAATCTTACGCATTTTAATTATGACTGAAAATCAAAATATCAGAGTTGCTGTGGATGCCATTGTTTTTGGTTATCAAAACAGCCAGTTGTACGTTCTTTTAATCCAACAGAAATTTGGAACTCAGGAATCGTACTGGGCATTGCCCGGAGGTTTGGTTAAAAATGACGAATCACTAAAAGACGCTGTAAAAAGAGAATTGAAGGAAGAAACAAATGTTGAAGTAAATTACTTTGAGCAACTATTTACTTTTGGCGATGATACAAATCGGGATCCCCGAAACCGTGTAATTTCTGTAGCCTACTATGCCTTGGTAGATCCTTCAAAACTAAAAGTTCAGGCTGATACAGATGCAGAACATGCGCAATGGTTTATAATTGATGAAGTCCCTGCCCTTGCTTTTGACCATAATCAGATTCTTAAAAAAGGATTGGAACGTTTAAAAGCCAAACTCACTTACGAGCCCATTGGTTTTGATTTGCTTTCAAAAGAATTTCTTTTCTCAGAGCTGGAAAACCTCTATTGCACTATTTTAGAAAAGGAAATCGAACGCCGAAATTTCAGAAAAAAAATCCTGAGCTTCGGAATCGTAGAAGAAACAGAAAATTATTCCCCGGTAAAAACAGGGCGGCCGGCCAAATTATTTCGGTTCAACCATAAGAAATACAATGATTTACGCAAAGAAGGCTTTCATTTCGAAATAAAGTTTGCGTAATTTTTACACAAAATAGATTGTTTATTCAAAATTAAATTCTACATTTGCGTATAATTAACGCAAACAACAACACTATGATACTAAATCTCGACCCAAAATTTACTCCGATACAAAACCAGAAACAAATCAATTTTCAAAGTTTTACCTTTTCTGGAGGAGAGCCACACATCAAAATCGATCCTAATTTTGATATCAATGAAAAAGTAACTATTACTCACAGATTAAATTCATTCAATGATTTGGGCTTATTGTGTATCACAGTAGATGCTTTACGCAGAATGGATGTTAAGGTAATCGATTTGTTTATTCCGTATTTTCCGGCCGCAAGACAGGATCGTGTGATGATTAAAGGAGAATCTCTTTCTGTAAAAGTGTACGCGGATATCATCAACGGATTACAACTGAATAAAGTTTTTGTTTTTGATGCACATTCTGAAGTTACGCCCGCTTTAGTTAATAATTGTGAAGTGATTCCAAATCATGCTTTTATCGCAGCAGTTTTAAAAGTAATTGGAGAAAACGTAAAATTGATTTCTCCCGATGGAGGCGCTTTGAAAAAAATCTACAAAGTCTCTGAATTCTTAGGTGGAATTGAAGTTGTAGAATGCAGTAAAAGCCGTGACGTAAAAACCGGAAGATTATCTGGTTTCAAAGTCTACGAAGAGGATTTAAACGGAATAGATTGTCTAATTGTAGACGATATCTGTGACGGCGGAGGAACTTTCGTAGGATTAGCAGAAGAATTGAAAAAGAAAAACGCCGGAAAATTATATTTAGCAGTAAGCCACGGAATTTTCAATAAAGGTTTTGAAGTTTTAAACTGCTTTGATAAAATCTTTACCACCAATTCTTTCAAAGATTTTGATGATGAAAAGGTAGAGGTTATAAAATTAAAATTATGAATAAAAATTATAGAGTAGAAATAGCAAATAAAACCTTAGAAATCATAAAAAATGGTTTTTATGAATACAAAGGAAAAAAGATTGTCATAGAAAAAGAACTTGAAGAGTCCAAAAAAAATACGATTACCATTGTACCAAACGACTGGGACGAAATATTGAAAAGTCCAATTGAAAATAAGTTTAAAACAGAAATTGTGACAAAAAACTGTTCGACAATTGAAGCAATTGCTCAAGAGGAAAACGGAAAAATCTGTGTCTTGAACTTCGCTTCTGCAAAAAATCCGGGCGGTGGTTTTTTGGGAGGTGCTTCCGCTCAGGAAGAAAGTTTGGCTCGATCATCTAATCTTTATGAAACGCAGATCAAAGACAAAACGATGTATGATTTTAATAGAAATCAGTCTTCGTTTTTATATTCAGATTACATGATTTATAGTCCGAATGTTTTGTTTTGGAATGATGATAATGGCAATTATTTTGAAAAACCATTTGTAGTTGACATTATTACAGCACCAGCACCAAACAAAGGCGCGATGTTGCAGCATAATAGAAAAGAAGAAATTGCTGAAACAGAAGTGATTTTCAAAAAAAGAATGGACAAAGTATTGGCAATTGCGGCAAAACAAAATATTGACACACTGATTTTGGGAGCCTGGGGTTGCGGTGTTTTTAGAAATGAGCCCAAAGATGTTGCCCATTTTTTCAAAGAAATTATTGCAGAAAAATATACAGGTGCTTTTAAAAAAATAGTTTTTGCAGTATTTGACAATTCGGAAAAAAAATCAAATTTTAAACATTTCGAAGATACATTTAATTGATATGAAAGTCATTTATCCAGTAAACGAAATTGAAAAAGAAGGAATCAAAATCTTTCTTGCCGGAACAATCGAAATGAGTAATTCGGAAGATTGGCAGCAAAAAATAGTCACAGATTTTCAGGATTTTTACAAGGAAAAAGAAGTCGTTGTTTTTAATCCAAGACGGTTTGACTGGGATTCAAGCTGGGTGCAGTCAATCGAAAATAAACAGTTCAGTGATCAGGTAAACTGGGAGTTAGATGCTTTAGAAGCATCAGATTTCATCATTATGTTTTTTGATAAAAACTCTAAATCTCCCATTTCAATGCTCGAACTTGGATTGTTTGCCGATTCAAAAAAAATGCTGGTATGCTGTGAAGAAGGTTTTTGGAGAAAAGGAAACATCGACATTGTTTGTAAACGAAAGGGAATTTCAACTTTTGAAACATTAGATGATTTAGTATTAGAATTAAAAACTAAAATTAATTAACTATTAATCAGATTCCATGTTTTAAGTATCAAAGCAATCTGAAACCTAAAACAACAAACTATTAACAATAAACCAAAAAACCATGAGCGACGATTTAAAACCAAGATTTATTGAGTCTTTAAAAAGAAACAATGATCAGATTAGAGAAGACAGAGCCAAAGTAATTGGCGAAGATTCTGAATTAATTTACAGACGCAGAGTTGAAGATATTGAGCTAAAAATCAAAAGACTCGAAAGAGAACAGGAAGGATTGATCGATATTAGTCCACTGGATAAAAACAGTCTGACATTTACTGATTTTCAGCCCGAGGCCTTTGTTCAGAAAGATATGGAACTTTCGCTGACCATCAGAAATCTGAATATCCAGTTTGAAGTAACAAAAAAGAGATTTGAGTATTTATTCGGTAAAACATTTTAATCATGGGAGGAACAAGATACGATTTCGGTGCTCGCGAAAGCAGAGCAAAAAAAGTAGGTTACGCCAGTAAATCAGCAGGCGAAATTTTTACACAGAATGCATTACGAATGGCTCATGAGTCGATGAACCCAAACGGAGTGATTGTAAGAGAAGCCAGAGATTCTGAGGTGCATCCAAACACAGTTCCGATTATTTTAGGACTGGACGTTACCGGAAGCATGGGTCATATTCCGCATGAACTGATTAAAGATGGATTGCCTAAATTAATGGGCGGCATTATTCAGGGAGGCGTTCCGGATCCGGCACTTTTATTCTTAGGAATCGGAGATCATGAGTGCGACAGATATCCGTTACAGGTAGGACAGTTTGAATCTGGAGATGAAGAATTGGATATGTGGTTAACGAGAACGTATATTGAATCTGGCGGTGGCGGAAACGCTGGTGAAAGTTATCTTTTAGCTTGGTATTTCGCAGCATTTCATACCAAAACCGATGCTTTAGAAAAACGTGGACAAAAAGGATTGTTGTTTACCGTTGGTGACGAGCCGGGTTTAAAAACACTTCCGGCTTCTGCCATAAAAGAAATTATGGGTCAGGGACAACAGACTTATACGCATCTTGAATTATTAGCAGAAGCTCAAAAACGATACGATGTATATCACATTAGTGTTTTGCACTCAAATCAGGCGATTAATGCCGATGTAGAATGGAAAGAATTGTTAGGTCAGAACTGCTTGTCTATTGAAGATCACAGAGAAATTCCAAACGTAATCAAAAATATTATCTGCGACCGATACAAAAGTTCTGGTTTAGGAACCACCGTTTCAGGAACAGACAGTTTAGATAATATCGAAATGCTTTAAAGTTTTGCGACTCTGCGTCTTTGCGAGATTAAAATAACAACAAAATGAAAACAGCAAAAATAGTTATAGGTTTAGGATTTGGTGATGAAGGAAAAGGCATCACAACCGATTTTCTTGCAAAGCAAAATCCTGAAGCTATGGTTATTCGGTTTTCGGGAGGTCAGCAGGCAGCGCATACGGTTATGATTGGTGACAAGAAACACGTTCATTCGAGTTTTGCGAGTGGTGCGCTTCGGGGTTTGCCTTCTTATTTTAGTGAACATTGCACGGTTCATCCTCTTTTTTTATATAATGAAAAAGCGGAGTTAGAAAAAAATGGAGGGAATACGGAAATTCACATTCATCCTTTGGCAAAAGTTACCACGCCTTTTGATGTCTGGCAAAACAGAAATAATGTTCGAAATCTCGATCATGGAACCTGCGGAAAAGGTATCGGGGCAACCATGAAAAGAAACGAAGGTCCGTACAAATTGTTTGCGATAGATTTGATTGCGCCACGCGAAATGCTTTTAGAAAAGTTAAACCAAATCGCCTATTACTATGGTTTTCTAAACGAAAGTGAAATCGATCAGGAAGTCGAAAAATATCTGGAAGCCATTGACCAAATAAAATGGATCATCAGTGATTATAGTTTTTTAGAGAATTATGAGACTTTAATTTTTGAAGGCAGTCAGGGAATCCTGCTCGATATGGATCATGGTGTTTTTCCGAATGTGACGTATGCAAATACGACTTCAAAAAATGCAATTGAAATTTGTAATAGATTAAAGATTGAAAATATTGAAGTGTTTTATGCAACCAGAAGTTATACCACAAGACATGGACACGGCTGGATGCCAAATGAAAGGGAATTAAAATTAAAAAACAACGAAGAAGAAACCTGTGTGTTCAACGAATATCAAAAAGAACTTCGCTTTGGCGATTTAAATTATGATTTATTGAATTACGCTTTAAAAATCGATGCAGCTTACAGTCCGAATGCGAAAAGAAATTTGGTCGTAACCTGTATGGATCAACTCGAGAAAGAATATGAATTTGAAAAGCTGACGACCGATTTTAATGAAATTTACGGATCATTTTCGCCCGATTCAAAAGATTTTAAAAACATCACTTCTTTGTTTCAATAAGTAAAAGATGAAATATACGATAGAAAATATAGCTCCTGAAAGTAAGTTTTTGTTTTTCTGGGGACATCAGCCCAATAAAGACGGGAAAATTACCAAAACCTGTTTCAGTCAATGGTGGTTAAGTTCTTTTAAAGTAGATAAAGTTACCTACAAAACTGCCGAACACTGGATGATGGCCAAAAAAGCCGAATTATTTCAGGATCAGGAAATTTTAGAAAAAATCCTTGAAGCTGATTCTCCGGCAGAAGCCAAAAAGCTAGGAAGAGAAGTTAGAAACTACGATGACAAAATCTGGTTAGAAAATCGTTTTGAGATTGTAAAAGAAGGAAATCTTCATAAATTCAGTCAAAATAAAGCGTTAAAGGAATTTTTGATCAATGCGAAAGACAGAGTTTTGGTAGAAGCAAGTCCGGTGGATCCTATCTGGGGAATTGGAATCGCGAGTGATCATAAAGATGTCATGAATCCGGAAAAATGGAAAGGACTGAATTTGTTGGGTTTTGCTTTGATGGAAGTTAGGGATGAATTGAAATAAATTGATTATGGAAGATGTTGAAGTTATATTAGAAAGAGCAAAAGCTCTTAATGCGGATAAAAAATGGGATGAAGTCCTAAAATTTCTTCCTGAATCAGTACTTAAAACGTACAAAAATTCGAATTTATATTTGGAAAAAGCTGAAGCTTTTTGGCATCTAAAAAAGTTTCTAAATTGTGAAAAAGTTGCAAAAATATCTTTAGAAATTTTATTAAGTGCAAAAGCACTCAATTATTTAGGATTAGTTTCTACTTATAAAAAAGATTATAAATTAGCTGAAAATTATTTTAAAAAATCAATTGAAATCAACTCAGAATTTACATCTCCCTATTATAACTTAGGTAACTTATATCGTCAATTAGGAAAATATAAATTAGCGACTACTTTTTTTGATAAATTTCTAAATTTAAAACCATCTTCTGTAAATGGATATATTGCACTAGGAAGGATTTATATTAGAAAAGAGGAATATGATATTGCAAAAAAAAATTATCTTAAGGCTCTTGAGATTGACCCAAATAATTCTTTGTCCCACTACAATTTAGCATTAATCTATACTTTATTAAAGGAAAATTCTTTAGCAGAAAATCATTTCAAAGAACTTATACGCTTATATCCTAATTATACTTATGCATACAATGGCTATGGAAATTTGTATAAAAATATGGGTAAGTATAAAGAAGCAGTAGATTGTTATAAGAAATCAATAGAATTGGATGCTTCATATGCTACACCTTATTATAATTTAGGTTTGCTTTATGATGAACAAAATAAAATAGAAGAAGCTAAAGAAAATTTTGAATTATATGTATTATTTACAAAGGATAAGGAAAGTTTTACATACAAAAATGCATTGTCAAAAATTGACGAGATAAATAAAAAAATTGATAACTCTTCATATAAAAGGATAAGTGAAATTATCAAAAAAATTAAACTCTTAATTAAGTTTGAGGAAGATTGTATAACTCATTATACAAGTATAACAACGGCTCAGTTTTTAATTCTAAAAAATAGTTCATTCAGATTATCAGAAGGTACTTTTTTAAATGACACATCTGAGGGAGAAGAGTTGTTTAAATTTTTAGAAGTAACAACTACTAATACTAAAATTAATAATAATCAGTCAGAAATCTTTACTAAGAGACCATTTATAGGAAGTTTTGTTGATGCTACTAAAAATAATGATTTGACCTTATGGAGAATGTATGGTAAAGAAGGGCTTGAAGAAGCGAAGGGTTGTTCTTTAACAATGAATATTAAGGAATTCAAAGAAGAGATTAAGAAGTTGGTAAATACTGGTGGAGAAGCAAATCTACCAAATAATTTAGATGCTGAATTTTATAAAGTTATTTATAGAAAAGATGAAAAGTTCTGTTTCTCAGGTTCAACATCCGAATCTAATGAAATTTTGGCTAAATTAATGGCTGATTTAAAAACAGAATATGCTAAATTTTTTAAAAAGAAAAATAAAGCAAAGAATGAAGAGCTGGAAATTGTTGAATTACTTAATGAAATTGCCTATCTATTCAAAAGCATAGAATATCTATATGAAAATGAAATCCGCCTTGTGATTAATGAAGCTGTTGGGTTTGATAAAAAAATAGATTTTAAAGAAGAGAATTTCCTTCCATCTCTTTACCCTAATCGAGTTTATATTGAATTAATATCAATCGCACCTTTATTAAAAAATATTACTATTGGACCAAAAGTTGAAAGAGCAGAGGAATGGGCTTCAACATTTCATTATTTTCTTTCAAATAAGGCGTTTAAACCTGAAATTCATATATCAAAATTACCTTTTAAATAAATCTGATAAATTGAAATTATGAATGAAAAAACAGCAAAAAGCGTCAGCAAGTTTTTGAGCCTGGTGCTGCGACATTCGCCTGAAACTATCGGATTAAAATTAGACGAAAATGGATGGGCAGATGTAGAAGAATTAATTATAAAATGTAATAATAGAGGAAGTCAGAATCAAATGACAGCCGAAATTTTGGATTATGTTGTCGAAAATAACGACAAAAAGCGTTTCGCATTTAGTGAAGACAAAACCAAAATCCGTGCAAGTCAGGGACATTCGATTTCAGTTGAATTGCATTTAGCAGAAGTTCAGCCATCAGAATTTTTATATCACGGAACAGTCTCAAAGTTTTTAGATAATATCAAAAAGGAAGGTTTACAAAAAATGAGCCGTCAGCATGTGCATCTTTCACAAGAAAAAGAAACAGCGACAAAAGTGGGAAGCAGAAGAGGAATTCCACTGATATTAACCATTAGAAGCGGTGAAATGCATAAAGACGGATTCAAATTTTATTTGTCCGAAAACAATGTCTGGCTCACTGATGAAGTACCGGTAAAATATATAGAGTTTTGATAAAATTGTTTTTAATGAAAGATAAAATAAAATCAGGTTTATTAGGTTTGGCAATTGGCGATGCTTTAGGTGTTCCGGTAGAATTTCAATCCAGAGGGTATTTGAAACAGAATCCAGTTTCGGAGATGTTTGGTTTTGGAACCCATCATCAGCCGGCAGGAACCTGGAGCGATGACAGTTCGCTTGCTTTTTGTTTAGCCGAAAGTTTGTGCAAAGACTATGACTTGAATGATATCGCCAGAAATTTTGTAAAATGGTACAGTGAAGAATTATGGACACCACACGGAAAAGTTTTTGATATCGGAATAGCAACCAGACATGCGATCCTTAATATAGCAAAAGGTCATCAGCCGGATTTATGTGGAGGCTTTAATGAAGAAGATAACGGAAACGGTTCTTTAATGCGTATTTTGCCTTTGGTTTTTTATCTCCAAAATGAAAAAGATCTAAACGTTATTTATCAAAAAGTAAAAGAAGTTTCATCCATCACACATGCTCATTTCCGGTCTGTATTTGCCTGTTTTATTTATGTAATTTATGGTTTGAAAATTCTAAAAGATAAAGATAAATTCGAATCATATAAAGAAATGCAAAATACTGTTTCGGCATTTTTGGAACATAAAAATTTTAATCCTTCAGAAATTCAGTTATTTGACAGGATTCTTAAAAATGATATTTCGAAGTATAATGAAAGTGAAATTCATTCTTCGGGATATGTATTGCATAGCTTAGAAGCAAGTTTATGGTGTTTCCTGAATTCGGACTCGTATGAGGAAACAGTTTTAAAAGCCGTTAATTTAGGCGAAGATACCGATACAACCGGAGCAATTGCAGGAGGTCTCGCAGGCATTTATTACGGAATCGAAAATATTCCAAAAAAATGGATTGATGAGTTAGTCAAATCCAATGATATAAAAAATTTAGCAGAACGATTATCAGATAATTTAAATAACAATATATGAACCCATTATTATTAACTGACGGTTACAAAGTTGACCACAGAAGGCAGTATCCTGAAAAAACCACTTTAGTATATTCTAACTGGACACCCAGAAAATCAAGAATTGAAGGTCTTGAAGAAGTGGTCTTTTTCGGATTGCAGTATTTTATCAAAAAATACATTATTCATGATTTTGATACACATTTCTTCAAACAGCCAAAAGAAGAAGTCGTTAAAAAATACGCCCGAAGAATCAATAATTATTTAGGCGAAAATCAGGTGGGCACCAAACACATTGAAGATTTACATGACTTAGGATACATTCCGATGGTTTTTAAAGCATTGCCTGAAGGTGCAAGCGTTCCGTTGAGAGTACCAATGTTTACAATGTACAATACCATTCCGGAATTTTTCTGGCTGACCAATTATTTCGAAACCTTGCTTTCTGCCGTAATCTGGCTGCCTTGCAATTCTGCTACAATTGCAAGAGAATACAGAAAGGTACTGGACAAATACGCTGAAGAAACTTCATCTGCACCTGATTTTGTAAACTGGCAGGGGCATGATTTCTCTATGAGAGGAATGGGCGGAATCGAAGCAGCCGTAACTTCTGCAGCAGGCCACTTATTGAGTTTTACAGGATCAGATACCATTCCGGCAATTGATTTCTTTGAAGAATATTACAACGCCAATTCTGATACCGAATTAATCGCAGGTTCAGTAGCTGCAACCGAGCATTCTGTTATGTGTATGGGAACTACCGAAGGCGAATGTGAAACTTTCAAAAGATTAATTACAGAAGTGTATCCAAAAGGAATCGTTTCTATCGTTTCTGACACCTGGGATTTATGGAAAGTTTTAACCGATTATCTGCCACGCTTAAAAGAAGAAATCATTTCAAGAGAAGGCAAAGTCGTAATCCGTCCTGACAGCGGTGATCCTGTGGATATCATCTGCGGAAACCCGAACGGGAAAACAGAACAGGAAAAGAAAGGTGTTATCGAACTTATCTGGGATGTTTTTGGCGGAAGCGTAAATGACAAAGGATTTAAAGAATTGGTACCGCAAATTGGCGCTATTTACGGCGACAGTATCACGGTTGCCAGAGCGATTCAGATTTGCGAGCGATTAAAAGCAAAAGGATTCGCTTCTACCAATGTAGTTTTGGGAATTGGCTCTTTTACGTATCAATATAACACCAGAGATACTTTTGGTTTTGCGATGAAAGCCACATATGGAGAAGTTGATGGCGAAGGAAGAGCCATCTTCAAAGATCCGATCACGGATGACGGAACCAAAAAATCGGCTAAAGGCCTTATGAAAATTGATCTCGTTGATGGCGTATATCATTTAACAGACAATGTTTCATGGGAAGAAGAAAAACAAGGCGAACTGAAAGAAGTGTTCAGAGACGGAAAACTTTTGGCAGATCAGTCTTTAAGTGATATTAGAGCGAGAGTAAAATGCGACATAATTATTGAAGCTTAATCACCATCAAGAAATGCTATAAAAACTAAAGCCTGAAACATGCCCTAAAAGTTAACCACTCTTTAGGGCATTTTTATTTCTTATAAAAATTATTGTGATCAATATATTCCCAAACTTTTGAAGGCAAAAGCGGCCGGATATTTTTTCCTTTTTTGATATTGTTCCGAATAAAAGTAGACGAAATTTCTACAACCGGTGCGTCAATAATATGAATTTTAGGATGCGATTTTAATTCGGTATTTTCTGCTTCTGCTGAAATGCGTGGGTACACGAAAATATCATGATTCTCTAAAATTACTTCATAGTTTTTCCATTTGTGCAATGTCTTCAGATTATCTTCCCCCATAATCAGCGAGAATTCATGGTTTGGGTATTTATCGTGTAAATGAGACAGTGTGTTTACAGTATAATTCGGCTGGGTCAGTTTAAACTCAATATCCGAAGGTTTTATCTTTGGATAATCTTCTGTTGCAAGAAAAACCATTTCCAGTCGATGGTGATCATCTAAAAGTGTTGCTTTTTTCTTCAATGGATTGTGAGGCGTAACCACCATCCAGATCTGATCCAGATCAGTAAATTCAGCCATGTGATTGGCAATAATCAAATGACCAACATGAATGGGATTGTAGGTTCCGAAATAGAGTCCTATTTTCATTTTTTGAAGTTTCACAGAGATTCGCTAAGATAGCACAAAGATTCGCAAAGTTTAAAAAATACTTTGCGAATCTCTGTGTATAACCTTTGTGAAACTCTGCGGAATAATTACTTATTTACGAAGTCTTTCACCAGCTGATGCGCTTCTTCCAAAGCCACAGCCAAATCATAGTTTTTAATAATCACGTCAAATTGTGGAGCAGTTGCAAGCTCAACCGAAGCTTTTGCGATCCGCATATTGATTTTGTCTTCGCTTTCTGTGGAACGTTCTTTTAAGCGGCGTTTTAATTCGTCGACACTTGGTGGTTTGACGAAAACAGCCAGAGTTTGTTCAGGGAATTTGTGTTTGATACGTAGTCCGCCGGCAACATCAATGTCAAAGATTACATTTTTGCCCAAGGCCCAGATTCTTTCAATTTCCGATTTTAAAGTACCGTAAAAGTTGTCTCGGTACACTTCTTCCCATTCCAGGAAATCTTCGGCTTTGATGTGTTTTTTGAATTCTTCCAGCGAAATAAAATAATAATCTTTTCCGTTAACCTCTTCCCCACGCGGAGCACGTGAAGCTGCTGAGATTGAAAATTCTAAATTTAAATCTTCCTGTTTCAGTAAATGTTTTACTATCGTTGTTTTCCCGGATCCTGAAGGTGCCGAAAAAACAATTAATTTTCCTTTGTTCATTGTTATTGGTAATTAGTAATTAGTAAAAAGTGAATAGCATTACCATTCACTTCATTAATTACTTTATAATACGTTTAGTACCTGCTCTTTAATCTTCTCCAGTTCATCTTTCATCATTACGACCAATTTCTGCATCTGTGCATGATTCGATTTTGAACCCATGGTATTAATTTCGCGGCCCATTTCCTGAGTGATAAAACCAAGTTTTCTACCGTTTGCTTCAGTTCCTTTTATGGTTTCCAGAAAATAATCCAAATGATTCGTCAAACGAACTTTCTCCTCAGTAATATCTAATTTCTCCAAATAATAGATCAATTCCTGTTCAAAACGGTTTTCATCAACATTTACCTCAAGTTCAGAAATCGCTGTTTGCAAACGGTCTTTTATCGCCTGAACACGCTCCGGATCAAGAGCCAGCGCATCATTCATATACTGACGGATATTACCAATCCGAAGATTGAATTCTTTCTCAAGCGACTCTCCTTCGTCTTTTCTGAAACTTAAAATATTTTGCAATGCCTCATCAATGATTACCTGAATCTGCTCCCAGTCGTTTTCGTCAATTTCCTCACGCTCTGTTTTCAGAACATCCGGCATACGGACCGCCATTTTCATCAATTCGGTTTCGTCAGCATCCGGATAAACTTCCCTTAACTGGGCTATATAATTTTTTACAACCGGAACATTTACCTTGGTAGAAGTCTGCTCTGAAGTACTTTCAACATAAATCGCAAAATCGACTTTTCCTCTTTCCAGTCTGGTTGAAATCAGGGTTCGTAAACCCAATTCCATTTCACGGTAAACAGAAGGCATTCTCACATTCAGGTCTAAACCTTTACTATTTAAAGATTTTACTTCTACAGTAATTTTTTTCGTTGGCAATTGCAAAGAAGCTTTACCAAAACCCGTCATCGATTGTATCATATATTGAGTATAAAGGCGCAAAGATACTAAAAAACTTTACAGGGAAGATTTCTAGTTTTTCATGGCGTCTACGTTTTAAATTCTATGGGCGTTGCCTAACGGCCGGGCTATCCGCTGCAATCTTTTCCCTTATCTTACTAAGCCAGGAATTACATTCGTCACTTCGAGTGATTTTTAATAATGATGCGACAGCTTTATGATTAAAAATTGTATCGAGAAGCTTTTTAATACTAAGGTTCTCGATACATTTTATTTAAAAAAACTATCGTCTTTTTTAAACAAAACACTCGAACTGACGAGTAATATATTACTTTTCTTCTAAAGTTTTCATAACCTGCAAAATATTCTGCTGGCTGTTACCAATGTAAATTTTGCCATCAATGATAAAGACCGGACGGCTGATAAAAGTATAATGCTCCAGAATGTATTTTTTAAAATCAGCTTCAGTCAGTGATTTGTTTTTCAGATCCATTGACTTGTACAATTGTGCTTTTTTGCTGAATAACACTTCGTAGCTTCCAGAAAGCTGGTACATTTCTTCCAGTTCAGCTTCAGTAATCGGATTTTGCTTGATGTCATGAAAAACTAAATCATTATCTTTTGGCAGGCCTTTGATTATTTTACGGCATGTATCGCAAGAGGCTAAGTAGTATATTTTGTTCATAATTTTTAGTTTATTTCGGTACAAAGAAAATTCATTGAAACTTAAAATTGTCTAATTTTATTAAAAAAATAAATTTATGAATTCAGTTTTCGAAGTACAAAAAACAAGCAGGGAAATTCTTCTGAAAGTTTTAGACAATCACTCATTAGAACAATTAAATAAAATTCCGCAAGGTTTTAAAAACAACCTTATTTGGAATATTGCGCACTGTATAGCTGCCCAACAAGCTTTAGTTTATAAATTATCAGGTTTGCCTTCAATAGTCTCTGATGAGTTTATTACTAAATATAGAAAAGACACCAAACCGGAAGGCGACGTTTCGCAAGCTGAAGTTGATGAAATCAGAAGATTGCTTTCAGACACCTTACATCAGGCTGAAAAAGATTACGCAGATAAAATTTTCACAAACTATACTGAGTACACCACAAGTATGGGATTTACACTTCGAAATGTAGAAGATGCCCTCTCATTCAATAATTACCATGAAGGCACGCACACAGGAATAATAATGAGTATCCGAAAGTTGGTTTAGAAACTTTCGGATTTTTTATTTTTCAATAGTTTCAATTGTCACATTCATGGCACCTGCTCCTTTGTTTTTGGCAATCTCCATAAAAGCTCTTTTAGATAAATCTATTTCTCTGGTTTTAACAAATGGCCCTCTGTCTGTAATTTCAACAATTACAAATTTGCCATTGGCTTCATTTGTAACTTTTACTTTTGTTCCGAAAGGTAATTTTTTGTGGGCGGCAGTATATTTATTATTATTGAACCGTGCTCCGCTTGCTGTTCTTTTTCCGTTAAAACGATCATGGTAATAAGAAGCATGAGCTGATTTTTTGTAAACCTTCAATTTCAGGCCTTCAACGCTAAAAACAGAATCGTTTAAAGGCACCATTTTTAGTTTATCTGTTTTTAAAGTATCCTGAGAAACCTTGGTTTCAACCGGTTTACTCTGACTCATAACGTAGGTAAAGCAACTTAATAAAGTCACCGAAAGGAGAGAGAGCAAAATATTTTTTTTATTCCTCATAATTTATTTTTTTTCAGACTTGGGGGGACTTATACAAATAATATGCCGAGATAAAAAAAGCCCTGTAGGAAGGGCTTATTTTGGTATTTTTAGAACCATAAGTTCCATGGAATTCTGCTTAAAATAAGCACCAAACCAATTCCGTAAAATATGGCAAATGTTTTAAATTTTGCTTCGCTGTTAATTAGTTTTTTATGTTTTGACCATCCTATTGTGATTAGGGCAATCGCAATTAAGTTGATTAATGGGTGCTCTAATGAAGTTAATCGAAGTGCAGCGTTAGACATTTGACCAAAAGCATCTTTTCCTAACGGAGATACAAAATAAAGAATCAAACCAATTAACAATTGTGTATGTGTTCCTATTAAAGCGAACAGGGCAATTTTTCGGTCTTTGGCTGTAAAATCTTTTTTTGAAGTGAATCCGAGAATGGCGTTTACAACTGCAATTAATAAAAGTAGTAATGCCAAATAAGCCCAACCGGAGTGGAGTTTTTGAATAAAAGGGTACATAGATTAATATTTTGTTTAAAACAAATATAACAAAAAAGGTGAAAAAAAAACGGCATTAAACTAAAAGTCAATGCCGTTTTTGATATTTATTTTGATTCTTATTTAGCAGATATTAGTTACCAAATGTATATCTAAGTGTAAATTGTGCTTGCCAAACATCAAAAGTAGAACTATTTTTTTGGAAAGTGTCTTTAATTAGAGTTTTAGTTCCATTTGCATCTGTTTGTGTTGCTAATTGATAAACAGGAATATTACCCGCAGCAGTCGAACTATAAGCTAATACATTTGCATTTGTTGCTCTCTGAGTTACCCCCCAGTCCTTATTTAACATATTTGTAAAATTTAAGATATCGGCTCTAACTTGGAAAGCATTCTTTTTTCCTGCTATTTTAATATAAATATCTTGTGTAACAGACAAATCTAATCTATGTAACATTGGCAAAATAGCACCATTTCTTTCAGCATATTTACCTCTTCTGTCACGAAGATATTTGTCCTGATTAATATAAGCATCAAATGCTTCTTGTTGTTGAGCTTCACTATATTTGGTTACAACATTTACCCCATTTACAACATTAGTTACTGATAATTCTGCAAATCTTAATTCACTAGCACTATTAGGAACATAAATCAAGTCATTCCCATTAATTCTGTCTCCATTCATATCTCCTCCATAAGCGTAAGTAAATGGACTAGCCTGTTCTCCAATATAACCTAAGTTGATAGAAGTAGCTCCTCCTAATCCTTTACCATACTCAATTTTGTAGCCTATAACCCCAACTAATCTATGCGGAGTGTTGTTATTTGATGCAGATACTGCTAAATCATTATTACCGTTAACAGATCTTGCACCTGTCCATGAACCAGACGCAACTGATCCTGGAGAAATTAAATCTGTTGCTCTTGAATGAGTATAAGCAAAAGATCCCCAAAGACCTCTTTGATAAGGATACTCTAGCTTGAAAGTTGTAGAGTAAAAGAATCCTTCGTCAGAATTAGTTAATACAATCCCGTTTGAAACGTTATCATTTACTCTTACACCAGCATCATTACGCGAGTATCTTGGTCTATTATCTGGTCCTGCAAATGTACCTACAGGTGCATCGAAGTTTGCATTATAATATTGAATTGCATTGATATTTTTTTGCAAAATCCCTTCAACCGTTCCAACAAATCCAAAAGGAAGTTTTTGATCAACTGCCATAGTAGTTTTCCAAACCTGAGGAGACTTGAATTTTTTATCATTAAAAGATAAATCATAAGAAGATGGAGCTGTTGGTGTAGCCGGAGTAAAATACTGTGCTGGTGTTGGTGTAAAACCATATCCTCCAGCAGCTAAAGCAGCACCACTTACGTCAACAAATCCTGTAAGTACTCCATTGTTTCCAATTTGATTTGATATATATACCCCTGGAGATCTACCAGTAAAAATACCTGATCCTCCACGAAGTATTGTCGAAGCATTTCCGTTCAAATCCAAATTGAAACCAACTCTAGGCTCGAATAAATAAGCAGGATCCGGCATATCAGCGGTATTGAATTTTTCTCCATTTGCAAAAGTCATAGCCGTAACAACTGGGTTCTCTAATGCTGTATCTGCATACCAAACTCTGGTAGCTCTTAATCCTACAGTTAATTTAAATCTGTCACTCAATCTCATCTCATCCTGAGCATATATATCCAATTTATTCGATTTCATAACCTGCATTGGTTCTTCAGCACCTGGTAAAGCAGAATATCTATATTGAAAGCGGGCAGGAGAAGTTGTTGTTGCTGAAGAAGGAGCACCTCCATTTGCAACAGACTCATTAGCTGCAGCATAAAAATCAGTTAAAGAATTGAATATATAAACACCGTTTGATCCTGAGAAAAACAAATTGCTTGACTTGAAATATTCAAAGTTTGCACCAAACACCAAAGAATGTTTTCCGATAGTTTTGGTTAAATTATCTGTAAAGTGTAAAGTTGAATAGGTAAGTTTATTTCCTTGTGTAAAAGGATCTAATCCAACAGAAATGTATGTAGCCGTTCCTTGTTTTATATCTATAGTAGGAAACAAACCTCCTCCTTGCAAACCTCTGTCTTCAATTTGTTTATCGTAACCAGCGATAAAGTTATTATGCCAGGAATTACTTAATTTACTGTTTAACTCTAAAACAATAGATCTTGTATTATCCAAAATAGTATAACCACTATTTTGAAAAGACATTGCAAGTGCACTTGTTCTTCTATTACCAAATCCTAATGAATTTGAATTTGAAGTTAACTCATCAGATGAAGAATCATGAAATACATAACGAGCACTAAGTTTGTGGTTATCATTAATATTCCAGTCAATTCTGGCTAAGAATTTTTTTGAAATTTTCTCTGCATTATAATTTTCCCAAGGACCAGTTTCGTAACCAAATTTTTCTTTCATAAAGTTAGAAAGAGTCTGCATTTCAGTATAAGTTGGGGCAGAAACCTGTCCGCTAGAATTTGGAGAACCTGTAGATGTCCAGGTCGTTGCCGGACTGATATTTTCAAGAGTTTCAAAATTACCAAAAAAGAATAATTTATCTTTTATAATAGGAGCGCCAATACGTGCTCCCCATATTTTCTCATCAAATTTCCCCGGCTTAATTGTTACATCTCCTGCATGAGTACCAATAAATTCTTTTTTATTACTTCTAAAAGAGTGATAAACAGAACCTTCAATCTCATTGGTTCCACTTCTTGTTACAGCATTAATTCCAGAACCTAAAAATCCTGATTGACGCACGTCATAAGGAGCAATGTTCACTTGCAATTGTTCAATAGCATCTAATGAAATTGCTGTCGAACCAGTTCTACCACCAGCTTGTGAATCACTTCCCAAACCAAATCCATTATTAAAAACAGAACCGTCAATTGTAAAATTGTTTAATCTTGAATCCTGTCCTCCAAAAGTACCATTAGCTCCTGCATTCGCATTGTACTTTGTAATGGTATTAATTGATCGAGCCCCTAAAACAGGAACAGCTGCTATCTCTCTATTTGTAAACTGCTGAGAAGCACCCGTACGACCTTTATTAAAATTTCCTTTTGACTTTGTACTAACAATAACTTCCTGTAATGCGTTTGATTCTTCATCAATGACAACATTTACAGTTAAATTACTACCTAAAGCAGCATTAATTTCAGTGATTTCTGTTGTTTTATAACCAATATAACTTACTTTAACAGTGTATGGACCACCCGGTCTTAAACCCTGCGCAGAATATCCTCCGTCAAAATCAGTTGTAGAAAAATACTTAGTTCCAGTTGGTTTGTGAACAATCTCCACTGTTGCTCCTGGAAGAGCTTCTCCCTTGTTTGATCTAACTTTTCCTGACATTGCTGATCCAGTTACCTGAGCTTGGCCAAGAGCCGTTAGAAAAATAGTCAAAATAAAAATAATTCTTTTCATTTTTGCGTTTGTTTCGTTATTTGTTTTTGGCAAAATTATAACAAATTAATCAGATAATGTTATCAAAAAGTTAAGAATAACAAGTTTTATGCATTGCATTGAACATTAAAACGATTTTATCTTTAAATGATAAATAAAATACAATATTTCCATTTAATGCTTAATTTTTTTATTAAAAGAATAATAATACTTAATAATGAATTTGCATAACCATGTAAAAACCAGTATGTTTTGTAAGAATTGTTAAAATTACTTAACAAAAAAACGCCTTAATTAAAAAATTAAGACGTTTATATTTTAAAACAGATGATAAGATTATTTTTTGTTTAAAAAATGATTAAGTAAAAATGAAGTCGAACTATCATGCGTTTTTACCGCCTTAGAATTGATTTCTTCTAAAATAGAATTGGCCAGCTGTTTTCCTAATTCAACTCCCCATTGGTCAAAACTAAAGATATTCCAAATTACGCCCTGAACAAAAATCTTATGTTCGTATAAAGCAATCAAAGAGCCTAAACTTTTAGGTGTCAGTTTTTCAATTAGAATTGTATTGGTCGGTTTGTTACCTGTAAATACTTTAAATGGCAATAAGTAAGCTGCTTTTTCTGCAGAAAGCCCTTGTTTGTCAAACTCAGCCTGAACCTGTGCAGCTGTTTTTCCGTTTAGCAAAGCTTCTGTTTGTGCAAAAAAGTTAGACATCAATTTGTCATGATGGTCATCGTTACCGTATAATGGTTTTATGAATCCGATGAAATCTGTCGGAATCAGTTTTGTTCCCTGATGGATTAGTTGGAAAAAGGCGTGCTGCGAATTGGTTCCCGGCTCTCCCCAGATAATAGTTCCGGTTTGATAATTAACCGGTTTTCCGTCACGGCCAACACTTTTCCCATTGCTTTCCATGGTTGCCTGCTGCAGATAGGGTGCTAATTTTTGCAAATATTGCGTGTACGGAATCAAAGCTTCACTTTCTGCACCATAAAAATTATTGTACCAAACGCTCAATAAAGCTAAAATTACCGGAATATTTTGATCAAATTCAGCAGACTTGAAATGTTCATCCATTTCGTTGGCACCTTTGAGTAAATCATTGTAATTATCAAAGCCAATTGCTAAAGCAATGCTCAAACCAACCGCACTCCATAAGGAGAATCTTCCTCCAACCCAGTCCCACATCGGGAAAATATTATCAGGATTAATTCCGAATTCGGTTACTTTTTGAATATTGGTTGAAACTGCCACAAAATGTTTCGCGATATCTTCCTGAGAGGCGGACTTTAAAAACCACTCTTTTATAGTTTCGGAGTTTGATAAAGTTTCCTGAGTGGTAAAAGTTTTAGAAACAATCAAAAATAATGTAGTTTCAGGATTTAATTTTTTGATTACTTCATTTACGTGATCACCATCAACATTTGAAACAAAATGTACATTTAAGTGATTTTTGTAAAATTGAAGGGCTTCAACCGCCATTGCAGGACCTAGGTCAGAACCTCCAATTCCTATGTTTACGATATCAGTAAAAGCTTTTCCAGTAAAACCTTTTCTTTGTCCCGAAATTACTTCGTTTGTAAAGTTTTTAATTTTATTTTTTACTTCGTAAACTTCCGGAATTACATTTTCTCCGTCCACTTTTATAACGGCATATTCCGGCGCACGTAAAGCTGTATGCAAAACCGCTCTGTTTTCTGTCTGATTGATGATTTCTCCTCCGAAATAATCAGCAATTGCACTTTTTAATCCAATTGAATTTGCCAATTTTAACAAAAGCAAAATAGTTTCTTCACTAATATTGTTTTTAGAATAATCTACTAAAAAGTCATTCCATTGCAAGCTGAATTTCTCTGCACGTGCACTATCTTTTTGAAATAATTCCTGTATTGTAGTCTGCTGGATTGCGTTAAAGTGGTTTTGAAGATTTTTCCACGCATCAGTTCCTGTTGGATTTGTTGTATTTAAAGCCATTTTTTAATAAGATTGTAGTTTTTTTAGAAACACAAAAATACTGAAATTAGCTTTTAATACTTGTTTGCAGGGCAATTAGTTACGAAAACGTTTTATAATGGATTTATAATTTCGAAAAAATCACCAAATCTTCCACCACGGCTTTTTATTAATTTCAATGATCTTTTTATCCTTGTTGATCTCAATTCTTTTGGGTTCTTCAATTTTTATGGTTGCATCATCGAAAAACATTTCGCCCTGATCATTCATTCCAATAGACGATTTTGTTCTTTCTTTCCAGTTTTCTGTCTGCAATTCAGGAATTAAAGGAGCATTGATTTTGGAACTAAATTTTTGCCTGGCTTTTTCTGTTATTTCTTCTTCGAGATTAGAAGTTGAGTTTTTAAAAAGCGAAAGTGAATTATCAGGAATATGAAGCAGAAAAACCTGTGTTTTATTTCCGATTTTCAAGATATCCAAAACTTTAAAAAACGAAATTTCATCCAGAAGAAAATGCCCGATTTTCACAGAATCAGGATTAAATTTCGATAAATCTTTTGCATTGGCACTTGCAATTAAATATCTCAAATTCCCCGAAAGCCCTCCTCCCATAGAAGTCATATCGGTAAATCCTTTTTCTTTGATTATTTGGCCAACTTTATACTTTTCAATTAAGCTGTCAGTCAAATTCGTGTCTCTGTAGAATAGTTTTAAATCTGAAAAAGTCTCGTCAAGAGTTTCTTTAATGCGTTTGTTCTTCATATTTCAAAACTAAAGATTCCCAATACTATCCAATTCTCTTTTTAAAGGTTCCATTTGTTTTAAGAAACGTGTTTTATCATTTCCTGTTAAAGATTCTCCCGTTGGAAGGTTTAATCGAAGGGCATCTACCTGAATACCGTTTTTCCAGAAACGATAACAAACATGTGGCCCAGAAGCTAAACCTGTACTTCCAACAAGTCCGATAGTCTGTCCTTGTGTTACTCGCTGTCCGCGGCGTACCAGAATTTTAGACATGTGTAAGTATTGGGTCGAATAGGTTCCGTTGTGTTTTACCTTTACAAAGTTTCCGTTTCCGGCAGTATAGCCCGTTTGCTCTACCACTCCTGATGCGGTTGTAGAAATTGGAGTTCCTCTTGGAGCTGCATAGTCTGTTCCTTTATGGGCTTTCCATCTGTGCTGTACCGGATGAAACCTGTTCATCGTAAATCTGGAAGTAATCCGGCTAAATTTAATAGGTGTTTTTAGGAAGAAGTTTTTCAGTGTTTTTCCTTCATCATCATAATATTCAATTTTTCCGGACAGCGTATCTTTTTCAAAAGGAAAAGCATAAACGATTTTTCCTTTGTATTCAAAAAAAGCAGCCTGTAAATCTTCAACACCGTCGTAGGTTTTACCATTGATAAACCGTTCTGTAAAAATCAAACCGTAACGATCCCCTTTTTTAAGTTTAAAGAAATCAATCGACCAGGAAAATACTTTGGTAATGCGACCTGCAAGTGCCGCTTCTACACTATTGTTTCCCAAAGTTTCAGATAAGGAGCTTTTTAAAACCCCGCCAATTATTTTACGTTTAAACGTAACCGGTTTTACTTTTTTATAAGCATTTGCAACCGTATCCCTAAAATCAATAACATAATAAGTAAGGGCATCCGGCTGATAAATAAAAAATTGCAGTTTATTGGTTTTATTTTTTGAACGAAGAATAGTGTAAGGCTTATTATAACGAATGGACCTTACATTAAAAGAATCTTTAACCTGTTCAACTATATTATAAACCTGTTTTGAGCCAATATTTTGACGCTGAATGATGGATCCAAAAGAATCACCCTTTTTTACAGTATCGTGAACCACATTAAAATCATTGTAATTAAAGCCAAATTCTACCTTTTTAGTTTTTGGTTTAGTAATTTTAGTTGCAACTTTTTCTTCTTTTTTATTACAAGAAATTATTGAAAATAAGAGTATTATAATTACGAATGCTTTTTTCAAACTTTTATTTTTTTCTGGAAAACTAAGCCGTCGGCTCATTCCCCCAATTGGACAATTCTTCTTCGGTCCACAATTTAGGAAAAAAGATGCGTCTTTGGTATTTTGGATGCATATATTTTTGCCAGTCGCTTCCACCTGTAGCTTCTCCGTTTCCTTTTCCGCTTTCTAAAATATATTTTATAGCTGTATTTAAATGCTGCATTACCCAGGTAATATTTACAGTATAATCATAATGACGCATTGCCTTAATCAACTCAGTATTTTGCTGATCTTGAATTGGTAACTGGGTAAATTTCTGCCAGATGTTCTTCGTTTTAAACTCTGACATTTGGCGCAGGAATTGTCCTTTATATTTTTTTTCAAATTCCTGAAGCAAATATGATTTCTCGCCTGTCTGATAATCTTTCCCTGCTGCCTGCCAGTATAAATGCTCAAAAGAGGTTTCTACATCTGTATTTTCATCAAAATTAGCTTTGTACCTTCTGTCTGTTAAATTAATAACGTCAGTCGAAGCAAATTCAATCATTCTATACTGGGCACTCTGGAAACCACTTGCAGGAGTCAGGGTATTTCTGAACTTCATATATTGCTCTACCTCCATTCCGTTTTCCATAATACTGAAAGAATTGGTCAGCATATCAAAATAGCGGGTAATTCTGGAAAGTCTTTCGCTAAAAAAATCAACCTGAATATTTTCTGTATCCGCAATCTGGTCAATTTCCCACAGAATCATTTTAAAAATCAGTTCGTTTACCTGATGGTACATAATAAAAACCATTTCATCAGGAAGCGTAGTACGCTGAATTTGAAGGCTTAAAAGCGCATCAGTCTGAATATAATCCCAATAGGTGATTGGTTTAGACCAAAGCAACCCTTCAAGCTGGACATCTGTTTTTTGATTTATGGCTTTATATTTAAGATCAATTTCTTTTAGGATTGATTCAGAATTATCCGTGGTATTCATTATTTTTTTACTTTAAATGGATATTTTAATCCTTTGTATTCGTCAATATCAGCCTTAAGTGATCCAACTGCTAAATCTGCTTTTATTCTAACCGGAACTTTATTGTTATCATCTGTTATCCAAAGCGTTACACTTTCTTTTTCTTTGAAAACCCGGCCTGTCTGTACTAAAGGTTTAAAAACCATAGTAGAAACGGTGCCAAATTTAGTTGTAATATCCTGACGACCTATATATTTTAACTTAAATTTTGTGATCTCTTCATCAAAAAACATATCAATTGTAATGGACTCACCCGATTTTAGTTTGTCGATATTAGGATGATTACGGAGGTAGTAAAAAGCCGAAATTATATCCTGCACATTATCATTAACAACAATTGTTTTTTCGGTTTTACGTTTATAATCTTTTACCAAAACACGATTTTGTGACTGCATGAAAAAACCTTCCTGATTTTTCGTGTAACCTCCTTCGTTTATTTTTCGGATGTATCGATAAGGATCACCGCTTTCTTTATCAAAATAGCTTTCATATAAATCTTCTACTTTGAAAAAAAATTTTGACATTCCGGTTGTGTATCCTTTACCCACGGCATGAAAAACTTTTTTATTGTTTACAACAGCTTCCTTAACTTCTAAAGTAGCATAACCTGCATTAACAATTCCGTAGTGGATCCTGAATTTGAAATATTCCCCCACATCAAAAGCATCTTCTTTGTAGGTATCAAAACTTAGTGTGGTGAGTATAAATATGAATAGAATTAGTTTTTTCATAATAAGATATTTACTGTTTACTAGCCATAAACGCAAATTTTATTCCAAATATACCAAAACAAAAAAACTCAGTCAAAAGAATGACTGAGTTTTTATGCTATTAACTAACCAAAAAACTATAAATTATGAAAATTTATATCAATTTAGGAAGGAAACCACCCCTTCCTGATTTGCGAGTGCAAAGATAGATACAAAGTTTAAATAATAAATAGCAAAAAAGCAGTTTAACAAAACATTTGCATTAAAATCATCAATTTACAGGGGATTTTTTTACATAATGTAAAAAAAACATAAATTTACAATGTACCTCTTAACGCCTGCTCTCTTTCTATCGATTCAAACAAGGCTTTAAAGTTGCCTGCACCAAAGCCTTTAGCCCCCATTCTTTGTATAATTTCGAAAAAAAGCGTCGGTCTGTCCTGAACTGGCTTGGTAAATATCTGTAATAAATAACCATCTTCGTCTGCATCAACCATAATAGCTAATTTTTCAATTTCATTAATATCTTCTTTCATCATATCCATGTGAACTCCCAATCTTTCTGGGATGGCCTCATAATAAGTATGTGGAGGAGCTGATAAAAATTCAACCCCGCGAGCTCTTAATTGTGATACTGTTTTAATAATATCATCTGTTGCAATAGCAATATGCTGTATTCCGGGTCCGCCATAGAAATCTAAATATTCTTCGATCTGAGATTTTTTCTTTCCTTCAGCCGGTTCGTTGATTGGAAATTTAATCCTTCCATTTCCGTTTGACATTACTTTACTCATCAATGCCGAATATTCTGTGGTAATTTGCTTGTCGTCAAAAGACAGGAAATTTACGAATCCCATCACCTCTTCGTAGAATTTTACCCAGATATTCATTTCGTTCCAGCCCACATTTCCAACCATGTGATCGATATATTTTAATCCAGTCTGTTCTGGATTGTAGTCTGATTTCCATTCTTTATAACCCGGAAGGAAAACACCATTATAGTTTTTTCTTTCTACAAAAATGTGTACGGTTTCTCCGTAAGTGTAAATTCCGGAACGAATTACCTGGCCAAATTCATCTTCTTCAACCGTTGGTTCCATAAAAGAACGTGCCCCTCGTTTCATAGTTTCTTCGTACGATTTTGTAGCATCTTCAACCCAAAGTGCTGCCACTTTTACTCCGTCTCCATGTTTTTTTAAATGTTCATTTATTGGAGAATCTGCGGTAAGAGGTGTTGTCAAAACAATCCTGATTTTGTCCTGCTTCAAAACATAAGACGCCCTGTCTTTTACTCCCGTTTCTAATCCGGCATAAGCCAGTGACTGATAACCAAAAGCTGTTTTGTAATAGTGGGCCGATTGCTTGGCGTTCCCAACATAGAATTCCACATAATCTGTTCCTAATAATGGAAGGAAATCCTGTGCTCCTTCGAATATTTTCTCTAATCCGTATTCTACTGATTTTACTTGTTTCATAATGAGATAATTTGTCAATTAGATAATTAGATAATTTTGAAATGAGTGAATGTGATAATTTTCTAATTGACACATTGACTAATTATCTAATTCCTCTTAGATGTTGCTATTATTTTGTTTAAAATTTTTAATATTTCTGAGAGTTCATTCAATAATTTTTTGCAGTCAGGATAGCTTTTGTGTGCATCACATAAAAAAAGCCAATATTCAGTTTCGTCTGCTTCCTTAATTGCTATTTTTAATTTGTGTATAAAATCTGCTTTGCTTTCTGCATTTTGTGATTCTTTTGAGTTGGCTCCAATTGATGTTCCGCTTTTTAATAATTGATTGGCAATTACAAATTTCTTTTGTTCTTGTAATTCTTCCGTATAATCAATTATGTTTAAAGCGAAATTGAATGTTTTTAATAAAAGAGCGTTGTTTAAGTATTTTTCGTTAAAGGTCATTTTGGTTAATTAGATAATTTGAGAATATGTTAATGAAATAATTATTCAAAACTATAAAATGTAATCCAAAAACTACAATTTAATTTATAAATTGTCTAATTAGCTTATTCTCTAATTCATGGAATTATCTAATTTTCTAATTGCCACATTAACTAATTACTACTCCGTCCACGATTTATAATACTGACCATCATCCAATCTCATAGCTTCTTCAGTTACCATAAGCGGCCTGAAGGTATCGACCATTACAGCTAATTCCTGCGTTTCTTTGTGACCAATGCTGCGTTCCATAGCTCCAGGAGCCGGACCATGTGGAATTCCTTTTGGATGTAAAGTGATATGACCCTGCTCAATATTATTACGGCTCATAAAATCGCCATCTACATAATATAATACTTCGTCTGAATCTATATTGCTGTGATTGTATGGTGCCGGAATAGATTTTGGGTGATAATCGTAAAGTCTTGGGCAAAAGGAACAAACTACAAAAGCAGCTGTTTCAAAAGTTTGATGTACCGGAGGCGGCTGGTGCACACGCCCCGTTATAGGTTCGAAATTATGAATGGAGAATCCGTATGGAAAATTATAGCCGTCCCAGCCTATAACATCAAACGGATGTGTGGCATAAACCACTTCGTGAATCATTCCTTCTTTTTTGATTTTGATTAAAAAATCCCCTTTTTGATCGTGTGTTTCCAATTCGTTTGGCAGAATAAAATCACGTTCGCAAAATGGCGAGTGTTCTAAATGCTGGCCGGATTGGTTTTTATAACGTTTTGGAGTATAAAATGGAGCATACGATTCTACATAAAAAAGTCGGTTTTCTACTGTATCGAAATCAATTTGATAAATGATACCACGCGGAATAATTAAGTAATCGCCATATTCGAAAGGAATATTGCCCAACATGGTGCGAAGTTTTCCTTTTCCTTTGTGAATAAAAATCATTTCGTCTGCATCGGCGTTTTTGTAGAAATAATCCCGAAGCGATTCTTTTGGGGCAGCAAGACCAATAATACAGTCTTTATTGACCAGCATGGGTTTTCGACTGTCCAGAAAATCATTCTCTGGCTTTAACTCAAAACCTTTAAAAAGTAGTGATTTTATATTTTTTCCGATTGCAATTTTAGGCTCAACTGAATAGGAATTTAAAATTGCTTTAACCTGCGTAGGCCTGTGTATATGATAAGACAATGATGAATGTCCGTGAAAACCTTCGGTCCCAAACAATTGTTCGTAATAAAAACCTCCGTTTGGTTTTTCAAACTGGGTGTGTCGCTTTTGCGGAAAATTTCCGAGTTTATGGTATAATGGCATGGCTTTTCAATTAGATAATTTATAAATTAGATAATTCGAAAAATTAGAATTGAGTGAACAGATAATCTGATCATTTTTAGATGACCCAAATTGTCTCAATTCGATAGCTTACTCAGGATTTCTCTTGATGAGGAATTGAAGATACTCTAATAAACCTGTCCATTTTGTTTTCATTACAACAAATATCGTAATTTTTATTGAGCTAAATTACAAATTAAAACGAAAATCCAATATTGAACCATGTATATCCTTTAGCATTTTCCGGCGACCATGAATACTTTACTTCAATTGGACCAATCATGGTTTCCAGACCATATCCTATCGCATAACCCGAATATTTGGGCATATCAATCCAGTCAACTGTGCTAAAAAGATCATCTCCCAGATTAGCATAATTGGCAGAAAAATTAAGGTGATTTTTTCTGAATATTTCATAATCGAACGTTATACCAGCTTTTATATAACTATCGCCGGAAATACTCAGGAAGTCATAACCATAAAAATAATTAAAATTATTTACTTTATTATAACCATATCCTCCCAGTATATAATCGAAGAACGGTACGCTGTCATTCCCGAAAGCAAGACCGGCATCCGACTGAAACTTTATTGTAGCTCTGTTAAAAATTGTTCTGGCAATACCGATTTCGGCTTTTGCCGTAGAAAAAGGATAGAATTGATGTGTATAATTCGATGAAGCAAGATAAGTCTGAACATCACCTGAAAAATACCACCCTGTTTTTGGGAAACTTTTATTATCAAAAGAATCGTATTTTAAATAACCAAAAACACTAAAATAATTACTTTCATCAATGGTTTTATTCGTATCCAGTGTTGGAGATTTTATTTTCAGGAACTTATATTCAAGTCCACCGCCCATTAGAAATTTTTGCACGAAAATAGTTTGAAAATAAACCTGGTGTGAGATATCCAAAAAATCAACATTAATCAGATTATCCTGATTTCCTGCCAACTGATTACTAATACTTTCTGTTACATTCCGGTTAAACTGATTAAGCCTTGAGTTGAAACCAAAACTGATATTAAAACCGTTTTCGACATAATAATTGAAATCGTACCTGAAATTATCCCCCAAAATGATATCCAGTGAAGTATTATCATTCTTTAAAAACGTCTTTCTATGAGTAAGGTTTAAAAGAACAGCACTTTTATAAAGTCCGTCATAATGAAGTCCCAGTTTTAAATAAGTATGTGTTGGATTCTCTTTCAGTACGAGATTCAAATCATCTTTATTTCCGTTTGGCTCCAGCGAATAAGAAATAGCACTAAAGTTGTGTGTTGCATCTATGTTATTTATTCCTACGCGAAGATCTTCATATGTTATAGTACTTCCTGGTTTAAAGCGAAGCTTACTTGTTAAATATTCTTTCGTATAATCCGTCAGCTTTGTATTGTTTATTTTTTTTATTTCAAGAGTATCTGAACCTATTTTTAATTTGGGCTTTCTATAAAAATTTTGTCCGTCTGCCAGAGCTTTAATTTTTTCATATACTTCAAATGTGGCATCTTCACCTCTTCTGATAATTTCTCCGCCTCTGTCAAATGAAATAACACCGAAATCACGAATATCGGGTTTAATATAAACATCTGTATCTGCCCTTTTGGCCTTCATTTTTTCAATCGACTGCATATTTGTAATCTGAACCAGAATACGGGTTGCGTTTTTGAGGCCTTTTCTGTTTAGCAAATCATCCTGTACATCAACCCCTATGATAATATCTGCTCCTAAATCACGAACCTCCTTAATAGGATAATTGTTCACAACACCTCCGTCAACCAGTAATTTCCCATCTACTTCAACAGGAGAAAATAAAGACGGAAAAGCGGCACTTGCCACCATTGCCTGAGCCAGGTTCCCTTTGTTCAGGAGTACCTCCTCACCTGTTTCTATATCTGTTCCAATACATAAAAACGGAGTTGGCAGTTTGTTAAAATCACGTACATGACGTACATTCCGTGTCAAACTGCTTAGTAAATTATAATTATACATTCCTTTAGAAAGTGCTTCCGGAATTCCAATCCTTAAATTACTAAAAGGCAAAACAATAGCATATAATTCATCATTTCGTTTACCATAGAAATTTTTGGAAGCCCTTGGTATATAATCATTAATGAGTTCGTCAAAATTGGTTCTTTTAAAAATAGAATCAATTTGTGCTGCATTATATCCTGTCGCATAAAGCCCTCCTATAATGGAACCCATACTTGTACCACCAATGTAATCTACTTTTAATCCGGCTTCTTCAAGTACTTTTAAAACCCCGATATGGGCAAATCCTTTAGCCCCGCCACCACTCAATACCAAACCAATTTTTGGCCTTTTAATACTGTCCTGTTTTTTTTCTTGTGAAAATGAGTTTTGCGGATTAAGTGATACTATCATTAAAAACACTGATGCCCCGCCCCAGATGGAAATGGAAAAACGCGAAAGACAAAAAGCTATTTTTTCGTGTAAAAAAAGAGCGACCATAGAAGCTCCTTTTTTTACAATAGAAAAAAAGTTTTTTGACCGAGTGTTTGAAATGGACAGCTGGATTAGGCGCATAAAATTTGCTAATTGGTTTTGTAAAATTCGACAATTTTTTTGGCTTTTGATACCCCTATTACATCTGAAATTTCTTTTTCTGTTGCTAATTTCAATCTTTTAACACTTTTGAAATGCTGAATTAACGCAAGCATTGTTTTTTCACCAATTCCGGGAATACTTTCAACAGACGAATTAAGAGCTGCTTTGCTACGTTTATCACGGTGAAAAGTAATTCCGAATCGGTGTGCTTCATTTCGCAATTGCTGGATGACCTTCAGCGTTTCTGATTTTTTGTCGAGATATAACGGAATCGAATCACCTGGATAAAACAATTCTTCAAGACGTTTTGCAATTCCGATAATAGCAATTTTACCGCGAAGACCTAATTCATCGATACTTTTCAGGGCAGCCGATAATTGTCCTTTACCTCCGTCAATAATAATCAGCTGCGGAAGCGGTTCGTTTTCGTCGAGTAATCTTTTGTAACGGCGATACACGATTTCGGTCATAGAGGCAAAATCGTCTGGACCTACAACCGTTTTTACGTTAAAATGGCGATAATCTTTCTTGCTTGGTTTTCCGTCTTTAAAAACCACACAGGCCGCTACCGGATTTGTTCCCTGAATGTTTGAGTTATCAAAACATTCGATATGTCGCGGCTCAGAAGAAAGACGCAGGTCTTTTTGCATCTGCGCCATAATTCGGTTTACATGTCTGTCAGGATCTACGATCTGCAATTGTTTCAATTGTTCGATTCGGTAGAATTTGGCATTTCGAATGGACAAGTCCAGAATCTGTTTTTTGTCACCAAGCTGCGGAACGGTTACTCTTATATTTTCGCCTAAATCGAGTTCAAAAGGAACAATAATTTCTTTTGATAATAACTGAAAACGCTCCCGCAATTCTACAATGGCCAATTCTAATAATTCCTCATCGCTTTCGTCCAGCTTTTTTTTCATTTCTAAAGTATGTGAACGAATGATCGATCCATGTGAAATTTGTAAAAAGTTGACATACGCCGCACTTTCGTCAGATACAATCGAGAAAACATCGATATTGGTAATCTTGGGATTGATGATTGTAGATCTGGATTGGTAGCTTTCGAGAATTTCTATCTTTTCCTTTATTTTCTGCGCTTCTTCAAATTGCAAATTCTGCGCGTAAGTGTTCATCAATTTTTTGAAATCCTTTAAACTTTCTTTAAAATTCCCTTTCAGGATTTCGCGTATGGCGTTGACTTGTCTCTGATATTCTTCTAAAGGTTCCAATCCTTCACAAGGTCCTTTGCAATTGCCAATGTGATATTCCAGACAAACCTTGAACTTTCCCGAATTGATATTCGATTCACTTAAATCATAATTGCAGGTTCTGAGCGGATACAATTCTTTGATTAAATCTAAAATTGTATACACCATTTTGAAATTTGTATAAGGACCAAAATATTCAGATCCGTCTTTTATCATTCTTCTGGTCAGGAATATTCTGGAAAAAGGCTCTTTTTTAATACAAATCCAGGGGTAGCTTTTGTCGTCACGCAAAAGTACATTATAACGTGGCTGCAGACTTTTAATGAGGTTATTTTCTAATAAAAGTGCATCGGTTTCAGTAGGGACAACTATATGTTTAATGGTGACAATTTTCCTTACCAGTACATTGGTTTTCCTTGTATCATGAATTTTATTAAAATACGAAGAAACCCTTTTTTTTAGGTTTTTTGCTTTTCCAACATATAAAATCTTTCCGTCTTTATCATAATACTGATAGACACCGGGATTATCCGGCAGGGTTTGAATTTGGAGTTCTAAAGACGGTATTGGCATGCTGTTTTATTTCTGGAGAATATTAAAATATCATTGTATGGATAACATTCCGGTGTGTACTGGAAAGCTTAACACTGAAATCTTTTCAAATTTACGAAATCAAAAGAATAATTTCTATATTTAGAGCCTGTTTAAAATCCGACATGAAAAACAATGCCCCAATGGTTCTTTTTGGCGAATCGATTTTGCCCGGAGAAAACAAAACGATCAATGTAGAAATCGCCAGATTACATACTACAACCAAACTTAATATTCCGATTATTGTTCGAAGGTCTAAAATCGATGGACCAGTAGTTTTGTTCTCTGCCGGAATTCACGGCGATGAAATAAACGGTGTCGAAATCGTACGCCAGATTATCAGCAAAAAAATCAATCGTCCTACAAGGGGAACTATTATTTGCATTCCGATTATCAATATTTACGGTTTCGTCAATAAATCAAGGGAATTTCCTGATGGCCGTGATCTGAACCGTGTATTTCCGGGAAGCAAAAAAGGGTCACTTGCCAGTCGTTTCGCCTTTCATATCACCAATCAGATATTGCCTATTATTGATTATGCGGTCGACTTTCATGCCGGAGGTGCAAGCCGGTTTAACGCCCCTCAAATAAGAATTACAGAGCACAATCCCGAATTAAAACTTCTGGCAGATGTTTTTAATGCTCCGTTTACATTGTATTCAAAAAACATCAATGGTTCTTTTAGAAATACATCAGAAAAAGCGAATGTAAAAATGCTCCTTTTTGAAGGTGGAAAATCATTAGACATTAATGATCCGGTTGCCAATGAAGGTATAAAAGGCACCAAACGCCTTCTTGATTATTTAAACATGCTCGATCCCAAACATGTAGTCGAAAAAGCTGATTTCCCGTCTATTTATATTAAAAATTCGGTCTGGCTGAGGGCAAAACAATCCGGGTTATTACACGATTATAATATGGTAAGCCGATTTGTTACGAAAGGAACCATTTTAGCCATTATTACTGACCCTTTTGGAAAATTTGAGCAAAAAGTAAAAGCACCTCATGACGGGTTTGTTATCAATGCCAATCATTCGCCAATTGTTTATGAAGGCGATGCTATTTACCATATTTCTAAAAATGTAGACGACAATGCCGACGACTAAAAAAGAACTGCGATTCCATTATAAAAATCTCAGAAAAGAATTCTCTGAAGAAAATATTGAAGAAAAAAGCATTGAAATAAGCAATCAATTGATCTCCATGTCTATTTGGGATAAAACTTATTATCATGTTTTTCTTCCGATTGAAGAACAAAAAGAAGTAAATACGGAGTTCATTCTGCATTTACTTTCCGGAAAAGACAAAGAAATTGTGATTTCTAAAAGTGATTTTGAAACCAGGAAAATGTCACATTTTTTATTGACTGATAATACGAAAATTAAGAAAAACGAATATAATATTCCGGAACCTGTCAATGGCTTACCTGTTCCATCTCAAACTATTGATGTTGTTTTTGTACCGCTTTTGGCATTTGATGTTTTTGGAAACCGTATTGGCTACGGCAAAGGTTTTTATGATAAGTTTTTAGCCGAATGCAAACCTGAAACGATCAAAATTGGACTTTCTTTTTTTGAAGCTGTAGCGCAGATTGATGATATTTTTGAATCAGATGTAAAACTGGATTATTGTGTGACGCCTGAGAAGGTTTATCGGTTTTGAAACTAACTAAACACGACGTCACTTCAACTATTTTGGCTATACGATTTGTTTTAAAATAGGCTTTATAGCCAAAATGTATCGAGAAGACTCATTTTTAAAAGAGTTCTCAATATATTTTTTGATTCGTTTCCCTACTCAAAAAACACTCGAACTGACGAATTTATAATTACAATAAGCAACCTTTTAAACCTATTTCACCATAATTCCTTCAACAAAAAGAATTGGCACTTCTTCCGTATTGTTTTCATTGATTATGTTTGATTTGAAGATGAATTTCTTATCGTACAAGGTATTTCCAATAAAGAAAGTCACCATAAATTCATTGTTTAAAACCAAAAGGCTCTTTTCGATCATTTCGATTTTTACTACTGAAACCGCAGGAACCTCAGCAAATGCATGGCGCAGGATTGACGTTTTTTTCATTTCGCCATCAATAGTTCCGAAAGCTTTTGAAACCACCATTAAGCTGTCTAAGTTAAAATCGCTGTCATTAATCAAATAAGCGTACCACACTTTTTCCATAAAATCGTCGCTCCATTCCTGCACTGCGGCAAGAAATACGTTTTCAACTTCTGGAATAATTATATCTTTTTTCATTTTTAATAAATTTCAAAAACCTCTGTCAAAGCCTGAACTTCAACAAAGGTTTATTTTTAACGTAAAGCCCTAGCCCTGATGGAAGCGGCATCCTTTTATTTTTTTCTTTAAAAAACAAAAGATACAGCGGACAGCAGGAAATAGCTCCTAAATATTCGCTTTAAACTGCTCTAAGAAACGAACATCATTTTCGTAAAACATACGGATATCACCAATTTGATATAATAGCATTGCAATACGTTCAACTCCCATTCCGAAAGCAAAACCGTTATATTCGTCTGGATTGATGTCACAGTTCTTCAAAACATTTGGATCTACCATTCCGCAGCCACCAATTTCTAACCATCCGGTTCCTTTAGTGATACGGTAATCCGTTTCGGTTTTTAAGCCCCAATAAATATCAATTTCGGCACTTGGTTCTGTAAACGGAAAGTATGACGGACGAAGACGAATCTTAGATTTTCCGAACATTTCTTTGGTGAAATAAAGCAAAGTTTGTTTCAAATCGGCAAATGAAACATCTTTGTCAATGTACAATCCTTCTACCTGATGGAAAATACAGTGTGAACGTGATGAAATCGCTTCGTTACGGAAAACACGTCCCGGAGAAATCGTACGAATTGGCGGTTTGTGATTTTCCATATAACGCACCTGAACAGAGGATGTATGTGTACGCAACAAAACGTCAGGATTGGTCTGGATGAAAAACGTATCCTGCATATCACGCGCCGGATGGTATTCCGGTAAGTTCAATGCCGTAAAATTATGCCAGTCGTCTTCAATTTCCGGACCTTCGGAAACATTGAAACCGATATTGGCAAAAATATCGATAATCTGATTTTTAACAATCGAAATAGGATGACGTGAACCAATAATTACAGGCTCAGGCGAACGCGTTAAGTCTCCAAAAAAGCCTTTGACCTCTTCTTTGCTTTCCAATTCTTCCTGAATAACTCTTACTTTTTCTTCGGCAACCGCTTTTAAAGTATTGATTACCTGTCCAAAATCCTTTTTCTGGTCGTTTGGGATATTTTTGAATTCCGTAAAAAGTTCTTTCAGCAAACCTTTACTTCCTAAATATTTAACACGGAACTTCTCTAAAGATTCTTTGTTTTTCTCGTTAAAGGCTTTAGCTTCCTCGATATGTTCTTTTATCTTGTCTATCATTTCCATTCTTCAATTGAGGGTACAAATTTAAGGAATTTGTTTCAAGTTTTAAGTTTAATGTTTAAAGTTTCCTTTACAGTAAAGAGTTAGAGCCAATTTATGTTATAAAGTCTCAAGAAAACAGTCTCCTTTTGCAAAGAAATCAGCAAAATCTAACTTTTTTCGTTTTAAAAAAGTGTTTTTAGAATTGTTTTACAATACTTATTTTAGCCTCTACTTCTTTGACTCTTTCAAGCCAATATTCAATTCCTTCCTGATTTTTAACAACCTCTTTTCTATAATTTGAAGATATTTGACCTAATTCAAACCAGTTTTTATTAGAATCCTTTTCCTTCTCTTTTTTCGTCGAAGGTTCTGTTCTGTTTCTCCAAAATTCAAGATTTTTAAAATAAGTATCTTTTATCTCTTCAAAATACTCCATTAATTTTGGTTTTGAATTCGGAATATAACCTGGTCCGCCACAACCACAAGAATGAAACGTAATCCCAACAGTATATAAGCTTTTAAGATGTTCCCATTTTTTAACATCGTCTTTTTTAGGCGATTCAAAATCAAGTCCCATATTAGCCATTAATGCTGAACATTGCGGGCATTTGGCTTCAAGAAAAGATTCTTCTCCCTTCTTTATATCACTCATTAATCGTCTTTTAAATGTCTTTCGACAATTAAAACAAGCGTAATGAGGTTTATAGGATGTCATTGCATATCTACACATGTTTTTCGTTTTTGAAAACTAGTCGATCAATTTTCTTTCCAAAAAATAATTCACAATCGCTTCTTTCATCAAAACCGATTGTTCCCCGGCTTTTAAAGCAGGTAATTGTTCTTTTACTTTATAATGTGGCCAGCCCTCTTCGTCAAAATATTCGAATTCATAAAACCCGTAAGGCTCTAAAAGTCTACAGATTGCAATATGCATCAGGTTGAGTTTTTCATCTTTTTTGAATTCACGGTGTACTTTCCCGAGTTCCTGAACTCCAATTAGGTAAATTATGGCGTCCAAATCTAAGTCTTCTCCCTGTGAAAACTGATTGGACAATATATCGACGAGCTTTTCCCAGCGCTCTTTTAGTTGTGTATCCCTTGACATTTTTTATAATTATAAATTATGAATTGTGAATTATAAATTCAAAAACCATAAAATTTAGCTTACAAAGATACGGAGTTGAAATCCAATCATCCTAAAAATAAAAAAATATCAATATTTACAAAAATCTATATTTGAAACACAATTGATCATTGATATTCAATAACCGTTTTTGAAATCACATTATTACTTTCTTTTGAAATCTTTTTTATTTCTATTGGAAAGTTGTCATTATTATAAACTATATCATTAATATAATATTTAGGAACTTCATTCGTAATTGGATAATAGGATTCTCTTGATACTAAATTATTCGTTGTTTGTCCACTAAATCCTTCTGATATAAAAACCATGCGATAATACTTATTCATAAATTTCATCGGGTTATTCTTGTTATCGTAAAAATAGTTTTCTTTTGAAATTATTTCAGAACCTGTAAAAGAAGACTTATTTATAATTTGAGTTATATTTTTAGTTTTATCATAAGAAATGGATAATTCGCTTTGAATAATAAATTTGTTTTCATCAATGTAGCCTATTTTTTCTGTAGCAAGAACCCCATTAACATATGAATATTCCGTTTTTTCATCCGGGTTTCCTTCAGAATAGATATAGCTTAAGAAATCTCCATTATAGTGAAATACTGCAGAACCGGAAGCTACATTATCTCTAAAGTAATTCAACTTACTTATTTTTTCACCATCATATACGAATTCAGTTTTATAACGAGTATTTGTAGTAACACTTTTTAAAACTCCATTTTCATAGACAAAATCCATGATACTAGTATCAGACTCACCTGAGTAATAAACCGTTTCAGTTATTTTTTTTATTAGAACTGATTTTTCATTTGAAGTATTATCTTTGCCGTCGTCATCATTGGAACAAGAGATAAATAATACAACACAAAAAACACAAAGACTTTTAATTAACACGCTTTTTCTCATTTTATCTATTTTTCACAAAAATAGAAATATATAATCCATTTCAAAGTTAATCAGTATGAGTTTTTTCGATATCATTTTAGGCGCACTTTTAGCCTTGAGTTTATACAAAGGCATCAAAAACGGTCTTTTTGTAGAAGTAGCTTCTTTTATTTCTTTACTGTTAGGAATTTATATAGCTATTAAATTCTCTTCTTTTATAAAAAACATCATCGTAAAATATGTTTCGTGGAATCCCAACACAGTACAGGTTACCGCTTTTATTCTGACTTTTATTTTAGTGGTAATTGGCGTTTATTTCTTAGCGAAAATTTTAACGGGAATAGCTGATTTTGCTTATTTAGGATGGATCAACAAATTAGGTGGAGGCTTTTTCAGGGTTTTGAAAATTGTTTTGATTGTAAGTATTTTTATAGCGCTTTTTGAAAAAATTAATTTCAACCACACTTTTGCTAAAAAAGAAACTTTAGACGGTTATATTTTTTATAACCCAATTAAAAAAGTAGCTGCTTTTGTATATCCTTCGATTGAAAAAGGGTATGAAAGACTGAAAAAAGCGAATGCTGAGGAATCATCCAAAAAAGAATAACTCACTATAAATAACTTTAGTGTTTTCTTTATTAAGCCTGATTAGGTGCCTGAGGAAATAAATTTTTCAGAATAATCAGCATCATCCCGATTACATTTATAGATGAAGTGGTCAATAAAGTAATCAGCACATTCTCTGAAAGGTTCAGCTCCAGATTGTGATTGAAATACAAAATTGAGACTACAGCCGCCAGCCAAAGGAAAATGATAAAAGAGAAAATATAAGTAAGATATCTTCGCAGGATCGTGTCTTCTATAAACCTCCCTACTTTCGCATTTCCCAGCCTGTCTTCCAGGATCTGATTTTGTATACGGGCATTATCGATATCTACAGCACTAACTGGTGCACTATTTTCAATAGAAATCTGGCTTAAATTGAGTAACGACATCTTAGTTAGAAATTGGTTTTAACTTTTTATAATGCTCAAAAATGTCGTCATCAGAAATCACAGCATTCAAATCCTTTCGATATACTTTTTGCCATGGCGTTCCATCAATATGCGTTAAGGCACTTAAATATACTCCGTCAAACCTTCCGTATACCTCCCAAATCTTATCTAAAAACTGTTCATCTTCATTTGATATTCTTTCATTTTTGGTAGTATTCGGAATTTTTTCAGTGATTTTTTCTTTCTTATACTGCTTTATGCTGTAATACAAAGAAGGAAAAACAGGGCCGAAATCCCAGGCAATCGGGTTTTCATCAATAAGCTTTTGTTGTTTGTCTGTCAGCGCCAGATACCAGCCATATGCAATATAAGTTAGCTTGATAATTTTCATAGGGGTAAGATCTCCGTTTTTGGAATACTTCTCTATGAAATAATTAGCCACTGTTGTTGGATTGTAAGCCATAATTATAAAATATATTTATCAAAGTTAATTAAAATAACTTTGGAACGAAAATTTAACAACTTATTACAATGTGCATCAGCCTTTTTGCTTTGTAAATTAAAGAAAACCCGACAAATTTTAAATCTATCGGGTTTAATATTTTTTTACCTATAATTGAATTATCTTCTTATCTCCTTTTTTCAGATTGATTTCTCGCTTATTTTCTCCATAAATCAAGGTTGTTTTACCTCCTTTTTCAGAAGAAATAATTAGTTTGTCAAGTTTTTTATTTTTCCAACTCATTTCAATCTCAAAACCGCCTCTTGCACAAAGTCCTTTTACATTTCCGGTTTCCCATGCATCTGGCAAAGCAGGAAGCAATCTGATTTCATTTTCGTCTGACTGAACCAGCATTTCGGCAACAGCAGCAGCCCCTCCAAAATTTCCATCAATTTGAAATGGTGGGTGCGCATCAAACAAATTAGGATAAGTTCCACCACCTCTTCTCGGATTTTGTGTTTTCTTTCCATCAGGATCAACGTAACGAAGTAATTCACGGTACATTTTATAAGCTCTATTTCCGTCCAAAAGTCTTGCCCAAAGATTAATCCTCCAGCCTTTTGACCAGCCTGTGGTTTCATCCCCTTTTATCTCTAAAGTTGTTCTGGCAGCATTGGCTAAGTCAGGTGTTGTTAAAGGCGAAATATGATTCCCAGGAAACAATCCAAATAAATGAGACTGATGACGGTGTTTCGGTTCTTGGTCTTTCCAGTCAAAATACCATTCTTGCAAATTTCCAGCTTTACCAATTTGGTAAGGATATAATTTTGAAAGTGCCTTTTCAAGTTTCGTTCTAAATTCAGCATCCGTATTTAAAATTTTAGAAGCTTCAATTGCATTAGAGAAACACTGTCTAATCATGGCTAAATCTGCACTGCCACCGTACAAAGTAGCACCCACATAACCGTTTGGAGTAATATACATGTTTTCGGGAGAAGTAGATGGAGAAGTAACTAAATAACCATTCTTATCTTCAACTAACCATTCTAAACAAAATTGTGCTGCTCCTCGCATTAAATCATAACCTTCATTTTTAAGGTAATTTAAATCCTGAGAAAACAAATAGTGTTCCCAAATATGAGTACTCAACCAGGCACCGCCCATATTCCAACAAGCCCAGTTAGGATCTCCTCCACCAAAATTTCCAACAGGATTACTCATCGCCCAGATATCAGAATTATGGGCCACCGCCCAGCCATTTACTCCATAAAATGTTTTTGCTGTTATTTTACCAGTTTCAGAAATATTTTTAATAAAACTCAAAAGAGGCCTGTGTAATTCAGAAAGATTTGTATTTTCTGCAAGCCAGTAATTCTCTTCAACATTGATGTTGGTGGTATAATTACTGCTCCAGGGCGGACGCATGTAAGGATTCCAAACACCTTGCAAATTAGCCGGTGCACCCAATGTCCTGGAACTACTTATAAGTAAATATCGTCCGTATTGAAAATACAGAGTCTCTAAATTTTTATCTTCTTCACCATTTGAATAACGCAATAAGCGTTCGTCTGTAGGCAAATTAGGAGCAATTGTCTTTCCTAAATCCAAACTAACTCTTTTGAATAATTTTTGGTAATCTAAAATATGAGCTTTTTTTAATGAAGTATATGATTTAGAAATGGCTTTCGCCATATTTTCAGCTGCAATTGCCTTATCATCCAATCCTTCTGTCCTAGGATTTTTGTCAAAACCATTAAAACTTGTAGCTATAGCAACAAAAATCAAAGCTTCTGTTGCATTTTTTACGCCGATTTTATTATCTGAAGTAATAACAGAACCACCCGTATTTTTAATCTGAACCAAACTTGTAAAACGAGTACCTCTATTTTCATCAAAAAGAATTGGATTACTACTTTCAACATAACTTGGCTCTACATGATACGGCGCATAACCATTAATTTTTAATTGGTTATTACTCGTATCGGTTTTAAATTTCAATAAGCTTTCAAAATCTATTAAAAAATTGAGACTGTTTTTTTTATCAGCTGTTATCTTAATAACCATAATTTGATCAGGGGCAGAAACAAAATATTCACGAGTATATTTTACATTATCAATTTCATAATTTACTTTTGAAACTGCATCATTTATATCTAATTCCCTATAATAATTAGTGGCTTTAGTGCCTTCTGTAAAATGCGAAATATGCATTGTCCCAAGTGGCGAAAAAGACTGAGAATAAGACCCTTCTAATTTTTTATTTAATTCATCCGCTAACTTATAGTCTTCATTCTTCAATGCTGCCCTGATAGCAGGTACATTTTTATAGGCTTCAGGATTCATATTTGCATTTACGGGTTCACCTGACCAAAGCGTGATGTCATTCAGATAAATTTTGTCTGAACTCACTCCGCCAAAAACAGTCGCTCCCATTTTTCCGTTTCCTAAAACTAATGTTTCTTCAAAAAATTCCGCTGGCTGATTATACCATAAAACATGACTAGACTGTGCTGCTGCATTCTGAAAAAAAAGGAAAAATACGCAGCCTGTAATTATTTTTTTAATGAAGTGGAAATTCATTTACAAGGTTTTTTGGTTTGACTTATTCAATATATTATCATATTGTCCATTCACAGAGATTGGATGTGCAATATAATATCTTTTTGCAGCAATTACCCTTCAATCCTACCAGTTCTTGAAAACACAGGTGCTACGTGAGGTTTTTCTTTATTGAAACAATCATTTCATCAGAGTTCATTCCCATTTTTTTGAACGAACTCCAAAACAATACGGATATCCAGACAAGGATTTCAAACGCTTGCCGGATATTGTACCGCTATTTACTCACCTGATATTTTTCATTTACTGTAATCATTTCCCAATTATCGGTTCTGAATGGCGATGCTGGGAATTTTTCTTTGTTGAACAAATTGATATTCGTGTCATCGTCTGCCCAACCGTAATGTACGGCAACTGGATTTTTTACATTTTCGCTTGAAACGATTAGTTTATTGTCTTTGATTATCGCTTTCGCGGAATGAAAAACTTTGTCTCCACCGGCAATTTCGAAACCTTTTAATTCATCGTTATTTGGCGTTGATAATCCGCTGCCGATGTTGTCGAAAGTCAGTATAATTTGATTGCCTTTTATTTCCTGAGATTTATAAGTTGGTCCGCTATGAACTTGTTTTTTACCGTAAATATCGTTCATTGCGATTGCTGCCAAACGCAAACCAATGTCTTGTTTGTTGGTTGGGTGAATGTCTTTTGCATTTCCGATATCAGTCGTAACGGCCATTCCGGTGTTTGGCAATTTTAAAGTTTCAGACTGTGCTTCGCGAAGTTCTGCCCAACGGCTGCCTTTTTGGCTGTTGCCTCCAAATTCGTCGAAGGTTGATAATTGTACAAAATAGAATGGAAAATCGCCTTGTTTGAATTTGCTCCTCCAATCGTTGATCATTAACGGAAATGCTTTTTTGTATTGATTAGCTCTCCAAACATTCGCTTCGCCCTGATACCATAAAACACCCTGAATGGCATACGGAACCAACGGATTTACCATCGCGTTGTATAATAATGACGGATAACTATTTGGCGACAGAGCTGTTTTTACGGCAATCACTTTAAATTTCCATTTTCCGTCAAGCGGAATAATTTTAGTACCGAGAGTGATTTTTAAGTCGGAAGCTTCTCCATAAATTCCGCCACCTCCTCCGGTATCGACAATTCTTACTGCAATTACGTTAGTTCCTTCTCTTAAAATAGTAGTAGGAATGGTATATATTCGTTTAGCATCATAAAGCGTGTTTTTACCAACTTCAATTCCATTTACATAGGTGATATCTTCATCGTCAATTTTTGAGAGACTCAAAACAGCTTTATTTTTAAGATCTTCCGCTGAAAGCGTTATCGTTTTTCTCATCCAGACCACACCGTCTAAATTGCCTAATGGCTGATTTTCCCATAAGCCTGGCGTATTTAATTCACCCCAACTTGAATCATTGAATGTTATTTCCTTAAAAGAACCTTCATTAGCTGCATTTACCGGGCTACCCTGAATTTTTTCTACCCTTTCTTTCATTTTTACGGCATACAACTTTGAAATTGAATCCACGTTCATAACCGGCACACCGGCAATCATTGCTTTAAAATCAGGACTGTTTAAAAATGCTTCACGGCTTGTCCAGGTTTCTACATTGGTTCCGCCCCAGGAAGTATTAATGATTCCGATTGGGATTTTTAATTCTGAATATAATTTTCTGGCGAAATAATATCCAACGGCTGTAAAGTTGCCCACACTCTCTTTGTTGGCAACTTCCCATTTCCCTTGTTTTAAATCGTCTTTTGGTGTACCACTTAAATCTTGTGCAACACCAAAATGGCGAATCATTGGATAATTGGCATCTGCAATTTCTTTTTCAGCATTCATCGTTTTAAAAACCTGAAATTCCATATTCGATTGTCCACTGCAAATCCAGACTTCGCCAACCAAAACATTCTTGATGCTGATTTTATTTTTTCCGATAATGATCAACTCAAATGGTCCCCCGGCTTTTTCTGGACTTAAATTAATTGTCCATTTTCCATTTTTATCGGCTGTTGTTTTTTTAATTTGTTTGTTGAAATGGACTTCGATACTTTCATTTGCATCAGCAAAACCCCAAATCGGAATTTGTTTGTTGCGCTGCAATACCATTCCGTCAGAAAACAGCAAAGGCATTCGCACTTCAGCATTAGCTATAACACTAAATATCAACAAAATAAAAACAATTAACTTTTTCATTTTTCTACTTATTAAATGATTTAAACCACATAAGTGATATAAGTAAATTTAAGCATATGAAAATCAAAAACTAAAAATACCTTATATCACTTATATGGTTTTCAAAAAGATTTTTATAATAATCCTTCTTTTAAAGCGGTTAAAGCTTGTATATCAAAGACAGTATTATTGGTTCTGTTAATGATCCCGAAACCATTATTTCCTAGACTTCCTTCGTCCCAATAAAAAGGTAATAATCCGTTTGCTTTTGCTGTTTTAACTACCGTTTTTAAATAATAAGCTCTGGAGTTCAAATGTAAAGTTAAAGCATCACCAGTTAAAATTGTTCTTCTGATTGCTCCAAATTCTCCCAAAAGAACCGGAATTCCTTTGTCTACAAATTGCGTTTTCATTAATTTGAAGTTCTTTTCTAAATCTGCTTCTTCTCCCCAAGTTGCATTTCTTTCTGTATCGGTTGAAGAGTGAAAACCAGCTCCCCAATAGTAAAACATTTTACCCCAGGTTTCGTCTTTGGTTAAACCTCCAAAATTCCAAGGAGAATAGTAATGTACCTCAACCATCATTCGGCTTGCCACTTTATCGGTTGGCAATGTAGTCATTAATTTGTTTGTTTTTTCGATATCGGTTGTTGGCCCTTGAACTACCAAAGTTCTGTACGCATTTTTTCCTCCTGTCGAACGAACTGCATCAATAAAAGTTTGGTGATAGGAATTTAAAACTGCCATTTGAGCGGCGTCTTCAACCGCTGGTTCGTTGGCGCTTGCAAAAAGTAAATGCTCATCAAAACCTCTCAAGTGCGTTGCAATTTGTTCCCAAAAAGCTTTTTGTTTCGCATTGTTTTCTACTTTTTTGGCTTCGGTAATATTGTTTTCTAACCAGCCGCCGTCCCAGTGAATATTCACCAAAACATACATATCGTTATCTACACAATATTGAATCACTTCTTTAACGCGATTTAACCAATCGGTTTTGATTTTTGCCGTTGCCGCATTTTCTAGGTTTTGATTCCAGGAACACGGAATTCTTACGGCATTAAATCCGTTTGCTTTTACAGCATCAATTAAGGCTTTAGTTACTTTTGGATTTCCCCAAGCGGTTTCGCCTCCTGTTGCTTCTAAAGTGTTTCCGATATTCCAGCCCAATTTAATTTTTGCTGCCAATTGAACGGCTGTACTTGCCATTCCGGTTTGATCTGCTGCAATCGGATTGGTGTTATAACTTGGATATAATCCTGCAACGACAGTACCTCCAGCTTGAGAAACTTGTATTGTTACCGATTTTGATTCGTTAGAACTTAAAGTAAGAACGGCTGTTCTTGCTGTTTTTTCTGCATTTTCTAATGCTGTTATCTTAACGATAATTGTTCCTTTTGTTCCTGCAGACTGACTTACTTTTATCCAGCTCGCTGAACTTGCTAATGACCATGCCGTTGCATCTGAAGTAATTGTAACATCAACAGCATTTTCTTTACTTTCAAAATCAACTTTTGCTGTGCTGGCTGTTAAAGTTTTTACAGTAGTTTCCTGAGAAGTTTCTTTATCCGAACTGCACGCCAAAACTCCTAAAAAGGCAAAACTTAATACTATACTTAGAGTATAATCTTTTAGTGACTTTCTCATCTTATTTGATCGTTACAGCAATTTCTTTTTTAATATCTCTAGAAGAAGTTCCTACTTTAAGGGTATATTTTCCTGGCTCAACAACCCATTTTTTTGAAGTAACATCGTAATATGCTAATTCTTTTACAGGAACTTTAATTGTAACTGTTTCTGAACTTCCTGCTTTAACAGTCGCTTTTTTGAAACCTTTTAGTTCTTTTGCTGCACGTGTAACTTTAGAATCAGATTTTGAAGTATAAACCTGAACGACTTCTTTTCCGTCTGCTTTTCCTGTGTTTTTAACTTCAACAGAAACTTCGATTACGTCGTTTTGTGCGTAGTCTGTTTTGTTTGTTTTTACATTTTCTAAAGCAAAAGTCGTGTATGATAATCCGTAACCGAAAGGATAAAGTGGTGCTACATTTTTAGTATCAAACCAACGGTATCCAATTAAAATTCCTTCGGCGTAATTAACCGCTTTGTCTCCAGGGAAACTGTTTGTGGCGTGTGCAGGAGAATCTTTTAATTGTTTTGGCATTGTCCAGGGTAATTTTCCTGACGGATTTACTTTTCCTAAAATAACATCAGCCAAAGCATTTCCGCCTTCAGAACCGTTGAACCAGCTCCAAATTAAAGCAGAAGATTTCTGGCTTACTTCGTTAATATCAAACGGAGCGCCGGCAATCATAACCACAATTGTTTTTGGATTAACCGCTAATACTTTTTTAATCAATTCTTCTTGTCCGAAAGGCAAGTGTAAATCTCTTCTATCTGAAGCTTCTGTTTCGTAATCACGGTTTGAACCCGCAAAAATGATCGCAACATCTGAGTTTTTAGCTGCTTCTACAGCTTCCTGAACTTTTGCATCGTCTAATTTGTCGATGGTAACAGGCCCGTTAGCAGTAATATTTCCTAAGTTTCCTTTATTTTTCTCGTCGTAACGCTCTAAATATCCTTCGGCATAATTGATTTTTACTGTTGAAGGCAATCTGTTTTTAAGACCTTCAAGTGGCGTAACTTCTCTTTTTGTTTTGACACCAGCTCCAAATCCTCCAAGAGCGTTTTTCTTTGTTGCGTTGTTTCCGATTACCGCAATAGATTTTACTCCGTCTAATTTTAGCGGCAATGCATTATTTTCATTTTTCAATAATACGATTGCTTCAGCAGCAATTTTGTAAGCGTCTTTGTAATGCGCTTCGGTTGCAATGCTTCCTTTTGCACGTGTTCCGCCACCCATTGCTTTAATATGGAATAAACCACGTAAAATACGTTTTACATGAAGATCAATTTCTCTTTCTGAAACTTCTCCCGATTTTACAGCAGCAATTAATTTATCGGCTAAGAAAAATTCGTTGAAAGGTTTTGGTGTTCCCATTTCGATATCCAAACCGCTTTTTAAAGATTTTGCTGTTGAATGCACCGCAGCCCAATCTGAAACTACAATTCCTTTGAATCCCCATTCGTCACGAAGAATTTTGTTCAGCATATAATCATTCTCACATAAATATTCTCCTCTGAATTTATTGTAAGCGCCCATAATACTGTATGCTTTTCCTTCTTTTACCGTTGCTTCAAAAGCCGGAAGGTAAATTTCACGAAGTGTGCGTTCGTCAATCTGAACATCAACAAAATCACGATTCGTTTCCTGATTATTTGCTGCATAATGTTTTACACACGCCATAACATCTTTTTCCTGTAAACCAACTACCAAAGGCACAGCAATTTTTTTATTCAGAAACGGATCTTCCGACATGTATTCGTAAGTTCTTCCTCCAAGAGGTGTTCTTACCATATTGATGGCTGGCGAAAGCAGCATGTCTTTGTCTCTTGCACGTAATTCTTCTCCTAAACTGGTTCCAAAAGTGTGCGCCATTTCTGCATTAAAGGTTGCTGCTAATGCGCCACCAGCTGGATAATATGTTGCAAAATCATTCGTTAAACCAGCCGGAGCCCAGTTATCGAGTGAGATTTCTTCACGAACTCCCAAAGGTCCGTCTGCCATTTTTAATTCCGGAATTCCTAAACGTTTTACACCTGCGTTGGCAAACATGCTGTTTCCGTGAAGCATTCCGATTTTTTCTTCTAAAGTCATCTGCGAAATCAGTTTGTCGATTTCTGCATCGTGGTCTGTCCCTATTTCTTTTCCAACGTATTCTTCGGCCTCCGCCGAATTTGAAGCCGTTGTTTGAGCGTCATTTTTACAAGAAGTAAATAATGCCAAAACAACTGCTGATAACATGATCATTTTGTTTTTCATAGATAGTTAGATGTTTTTAGATTTAAAGATTTTGATTCCTCACACATCATCTGCAAATCCAGTTAATATATTGTTTGTGGTTTTTTGTTTATCGTTTAACCTATCGTTATATTTTTTTTAAACACATAAAATCATAGTTTATTGGAATCTTAAAAAAGGCGTTTCACTTGTTTAAATTCACATAGCTATGTGTTAGAAACTAGTTTCTTTTTGTTTTCTTTTTTTTTAAAAAACAAAAATCTATGTTACTATGTGTTTAATTTTTTAATTTATTGTTTAACTAAATTAAGAAAAACAACGTCGTTTTCATTGATTTTGAATTCTCTGCTAAAAGTTCCTTTTGCATCAATTGTGATTTTTTCTGTTGCAATCGGGTCGGCGTTATTTTTCTTTTTCATGGCATTCACTTGTTCACGCGTTAACTGACTTGGTTTATTCAAAGCCAGATAATCGGCATAAACATCGTTTACTTTGTAACCTACTTTATAGATTTCTAAAGTATATTTCCCTTTCTGCAATCCGTCAACTTCAACTTTAACGATTCCTTTTTCTTTTGATGGAAGATCCTGAACATAATAGGTCTGATTCCAAACTTTTTCGCCTGGATGCGTATTGGTAAAATCCCAAAATAAAAGCTGCACATCTCCTTTTGCGTTTTTGGTTGTCCATGATGTTTTATCTGAATTTTGAAGTTCTGTTTCTCCCAATTTGTTTAAAAACTGATACGAGAAATACGCTGGTTTTTTGATTCCCTGCGTATTCAACAATCCGAAACCGCCGTGAAATGGTGTAAATCTTGGTCCCGGTTCTTCAAAAATATCGGTAAAAACCCAATATGACATTGAAGTCGCTGCATTTCCAACTTGTTTTAATTTCTGCAAAATATAAGCTGCCGAATGATAACTGTCGTGAATTGGATCTGCCGGCGTGTAAGATGAACTCCATTCTGTATAATGCAATTCTAAATTTGGTTTAGCCGAATTGGTGATTTGCTTACGCGAATTAATAACGTCGCCGCTAATACTATTTTCATCTGGACTCAAAACGGTTCCCGAAGTTCCGAATTCATCTAAATATCCTTGATTTACTCCGTACGTATGCGTTGAAACAAAATCCATCGGCACATTGTTCTTGGCACAAAAATCAATAGTTTCTGGAACCCAACCTGCTCCTGCCGTTGCTGGTCCGCCAACTTTATATGCTTTGTTGACCGCTTTTACACCACGCGCCGCATAATCGTATAATTTGAAATATTCTGCCTGAGTTCCTGTCCAGAATCCTGGCGAAAGATTCGGTTCGTTCCAAACTTCAAAATACCATGTTTTTACTTCTTCAACTCCGTATCTTTCTGTAAAATGCTGGGTTAGATTTTTAATTAAATCTTCCCATTTTTTATAATCTTTTGGAGGCGTTACGTTTCCTTTCCACCAAAAAATCGTTTCTGGTCCGCTTGCCAATGCATTCGGCATAAAACCTAATTCAACAAACGGTTTCATTTTCAGACTCAGAATATAATCGAACAAAACGTCAACGTATTGATAATTGTATTCCGGATTTCCTTTTGAATCTTCACGATAAACCGCCATATCATCAGACAATAAACCATGAAAACGAATGTATTTAAAATCGCATTCTTTTTTTGCCAATGCTAATTGCTGCTGCCAGTCGGCGCGAAGACCTTCGTTTGCTCTTCCCGCTCCGATGCATTCTTTAAACATGGTGTTTAACTTTCCGGCCGATTTGTTGTAATCTACTTTTATCGTCCGGGTTTGCCCAAATAAATGGACTGAACTGATTAAAACTGCTGCTATTAAAAGTTTTTTCATCTGGAAATGATTTGTTTTTTGCCACAGATTAAAAGATTTGAAAGGATTCTAATCTGTGATAATCTTATTAATCTGTGGCAAAATATTTATTGTCTAACTACATGTTAGACGCACTGCAGTGCGTCTCTACGATTCACACCCTACGGAAGATAGAAATGATTATAATTTTTTAAATCTAATTGCTGTTCCGCCTGCACCTCCTAAATGCAATTTTAAAGAATCTGTTGCTTTCACTATTTTCTTAGAAATGGCAACGGCTTCCGGATTATGCGTTTCATCTGTTCCTTCTGCATCAGCGTAAATCTGAGCTTCGTATGTTGCATTTGGATCTAAAAAAGACAATGAAACTGTTAAATCCCTGCTTTTTTCATTTGTCATACTTCCTAAATACCAGTCTTCGCTATTTTCATCTTTACGAACGGTTGTCAGGTATTCTCCTATTTCTGCATTTAAAACTTTAGTGTCTTTCCAGTCTGTTGGAACATCTTTTAAAAACTGAAATGCAGGTACATTATAATTTTCAGGTAAATCAGCTAACATTTGAATTGGAGAATAAAAAGCAACATACATTGCCAATTGCTGCGCTGTTGTTCCGTGCACTCTTTTTCCCGGATAACCTTGTTTGATTTCAACATCTAAAACCCCAGGAGTATATTCCATTGGTCCGGATAACATTCTGGTGAAAGGTAAAATCACTACATGATTTGGCGGATTTCCTTCGCTCCAAGCGTTATATTCTTGCCCGCGAGCTGCTTCTCTGGCCAACATATTTGGATATGTTCTACGTTCTCCGGTATCTTTTATTGGTTCGTGATAGAAAACGGCTAAATCATATTCGGCCGCTTTTTGCAAAACGTATCTGAAATAATTCACACCAAATTGTCCGTGGTGCCATTCTTTCATGTTTAATTTTGAACCTACGTGACCAATTTTCACCGTATGAATTCCCAGTTTTTTGTATAAAGCAAAACCGGCATCAATTTGTTTCATGTAATTGATCAGGTTTGAACCTGTTTCATGATAACCAATTAATTCTACCCCTTTTTCTTTTCCATATTCAACCACTTTTTCCAGATCAAAATTATCGGCGCTTTGTGTAAAACTGAACATATGCATACGGTTTTCGTACCAGGCAGGTGTCCAGCCTTTGTTCCAGCCTTCGATCAATAAATGATGTAAACCTTCTTTTGCTGTAAAATCGATATATTCTTTGGCATGTGGCGTTGTAGCTCCTTGTTTTTCGCCTTCCCAAAAAGTATATTTCCCTATATGCATCGCCCACCAAATTCCGAAATATTTATAGGGTTTTACATAAGATGGATTTCCTAATTTGTTTGGCTCATTTAGATTTAAAACCAAATAAGAATCAATTAAATCTCCTGAATTTTCTGCAATTTGAATAGTTCTCCATGATGATGTAAACGTATCTTTTACTCGTACTTTTACTCCATCTGCCCATGGTACTAAATCTGTTTTTAGTTGGGTTCCTTGTGTATTTACCAAAGTTGTACTGGCAAAATCAATTAAGTTTGCTTCATGAAAACTCAATTTCAATCCGCTTTTACTTTCGATTGTTAATGGTGTATGTACGGTATCAAGCGTACTTACCGGAGATTGTTGGTATAAATATTCATAACGATTTTCTTTATACGCCGGAATCCACCATGCTTTTCCGTCTTCTTTTAAATTGAAAGTTGTTTTTTCATCCATGATAAAAATACTGTCTTTCGTTTTTATATTTTGTTTTGGATAAACATATCGAAATGCTACTCCATCATCAAAAGCTCTGAACTGGATTTGCAATTTTCTTTTGTTTCCTGTTTTTTGCTGTAAATCGACTACTAACTGATTGTAATGATTTCTGATGTTTTTCTTTTCTCCCCAAACTTGTTCCCAGGTTTCATCAAAAGTGGAAGTTTTAGCTCCTTTGATTTCGAAATTGGTACTTAAATCTTCATTTCCTTTTAGTAAAAATCCCATATCTGATGGTGAGATCACTTCGGTTTTTCCGTGTGAAACGCCATATTTTGGAGCATTTTTTACTAACTCAAATTTGATTTTATTCTGACCGTTTGGTGAAGCCAGTTCGTAAGCATTTTTTGTTTTCTGACTGTACCCGATCATGATCGAAAGCAGTACGGATGGGAGAATTAGATAGTTTTTCATGTTTTTTGGAATTATGTTTTTTGCCACAGATTAAAATGATTCGAAAGGATTTTTTTCTTTTTTTCTCGCAGATTCTGGAGATTAAGCAGATTTAAATCTTTTTAATTCTTTTAATCTGTGGCTATATTTTTTTGCCACGAATTTCACGAATGATCACGAACTTGAATTAGTGAAAATTAGTGCAATTCGTGGCTAACTTTTTTATTTAACCCACTCCGTTTTGAAAGTGGTTTTTCCGTTTAATGGATTTGTTGTTACGTCAAAATTGTTTCCGTTTTTAGTCACTTTTATTTCTTGTAAAGCGTCTCCATTTGGCAAGTATACTTTCGCGGAAGCGGTAGTTGTTTTATCACTTGCAAAAACTTTCAACGTCAGTTTGCTCCAATCCATATCTTTTGTAGATTGTGCTAAACCGATATGTGGAATTGCAGTTCCGTCTTTCACTAAGACAATAATCGGAATTTCGCCCGCTTTGATTTTATGCCAGCCTGATTGGTACACTTTTTTAGTTTGGTAGTCAATCCACGTTCCTTCTGGAAGATATACATCTCTTTCTTCAACCTCTTCAAAAAGCGGTGCGACCAACATACTTGATCCGAATAAATATTGATTGTCAACTAACCACGCTCCTGGATCGTTTGGATGTTCTACGAATAAAGCGCGCATCATTGGTAAACCTTTTTCTGAACTTTCTTTGGCTTGTGCGTAGATGTATGGCATTAACTCATAACGCATATTATCTGCTTTTCTAAATCCTTCCAAGAAATCTTTGCTGTACAACCAAGGTTCGCGAGGCGGTTCTCCGTGGCTTCTTACGTGCGAAGTCAACATTCCGAATGGTGTCCATCTTCTGTAAATATTCTCAGGAGATTTAGTTGCGAAACCTCCAACATCATGACTCCAAAAACTGAAACCTGAAAGACCTAATGAAAGTCCGCCGCGTAATTCTGCCGACATTGCTCCGTTTGTTGTTTCAGAATCTCCTCCCCAATGCAAAGGATAACGCTGACTTCCTGCCCAAGTACTTCTCGCCCAGATTAAAGTATATCCTTTTTCTTTCTGAGTGATTTCGGCAACGGCTTTGTTGTAACGTAACGGATATAAATTATGCTCATAGAAACCAGTTCTTCCCGAATGGTAAATTCCGTCTGGCGGTGCTGCTTCTCCAAAATCTACTTTGAAAACCGCAACGCCTTCATCAAATAATTTTTTCAATTTTCCTTGGTACCAAGAGATAGTTTCAGGATTTGAGAAATCTAAAACCGCATCTTCGTATGGAAGATTTCCTTTTCTGTCTCTTACTGCAAGATTCTTGTCCATAATTTCTGGAAACAATGTATTTTTTGGTGTGAAATACGGCAATTGCCATAAACAAACCTGAAAACCGTCTTTTTTCAAATCAGACATCATTTTTGTTGCATCCGGGAAACGGGATTTTGCAAACTCGTAATTGTTTCTCCAATCGACATCAAACCAGCCTGTATCAAAATGAATTACGTCTGTTGGGATTTTGTATTTACGCAAATCTCTGGCAACCTCACGCCCTTCTTTTTCTGAGAAATACGTAATACGGCTCATCCAGAAACCAAATGACCAAAGTGGTGGCATTGCAGCTTTTCCAGTCAAATTAGTGTATTGATCTAAAATGTCTTTTGGTTCTCCGATGAAGAAAAACAAATCGGCTTCGTCGTCTCCAATGTACATTTCGTTAGCACTTGAAAAATACTTTCCGAAGTCTACTGTAATGGGTGTTGAATGATGCATGAAAACCCCATAACCACGGCTGCTCATGTAAAACGGAATTGGTTTGTACATCGTTTCATTCTGGATTCCGTTGGCATCATCCGTCCATAAAACTACTTTTTGGCCGCGTTTGTTGAATTGTGTGAATGATTCTCCACAGCCAAATATTTTTTCGTCTGGTTCTAAACTGAACGCAGCGCCCATACTTCTGGAATAATCGCTATTTCTTCGAACGTAAGAAAATGGAAGTGTCGGTGTATACGTATTTTTAAAATCTGTATCGTGAAGCGTACTTGTCAAAAGTTTTCCTTTTTCATCGTAGATTTTTACGTGCCACGGTTTGATCAAAATTTCGACTTTCCCATGTTTGCTTGTATAGCTGTGACCGCCTTCGATTTTAGCATATTTCCATAATTCTGGGTGATTCGGAGCAACGCCGTCAACCAACATTAATGATTCTTTTTGTGGGTGAAACTGTGGTCCGGAAGTGGTTTTGATACGAACTGTTCGATCAGAAACAAACTGAATTTCAAAAGGCAAAACTGGTGATTCTGCGTATTCTGTTGTTGGGAATTCGTTTGCTTTTTCCACATCTGGTTTCATCATCATATTGTTGAAAGCCTGACGTGTTTTGTAGTTGTATCTCAAATATTTAATGGTTCCTTTTCCTGTTGCCGGATCAAAAGAAGCTAATTCATCGGCAAAATAAAAAGTGTTCAGGTAATTCTGAAAATCTTTACTGATGTCGATCGGTGCGTTTAATACGTCTGCATTCTGAATTTGTGCTGATGCGTTTGGAACTGTTAGAAGTCCAAAAGCGCAAATCGAAAACAAGGTTTTTAAATGTGATTTTTTCATTGGTTGTTTTTATTTTTTATTCAACAGCCTTTTTTAAACACATAGAATCATAGCTTTTCTTTGCGTTAAAAAGGCATTTCATTTGTTTAAATTCACATAGCTCTATGTGTTAGAAACTAGTTTCTTTCCATTTTCTTTTTTTAGAAACAAAAATCTATGTTTCTATGTGTTTCATTTTTTTACAACAGCCCGAGCGATAGCGAACAGGCGAAGCAATTGCACAAATTAAAATTCACGGGAATTCGTGTAATTTGTGGTTATATTTTCTTTTTAAAATCTGTTCATTAAATTCTTTTGGAAACCTTGTAGGAACGTGGTATTCTATTCTGCCGTAATTACGATTGTGTCTTGTTTTAGTCCATTCGCTTTAGCGGTCAATTCTAATCTTCCTGATTTATCTCCAGATTGAACAATCACCAAACATTTTCCTGCCAAAGCCGTATGTTTATTTCCTTTAAACGATTCATGACTAACTGGATCTCCGCTGGAAACACCAACTATTTTTCCGTCTCCTTTTAAAGAAAAATTAATTTCGTTATTGGCATTTGGCGCTAAAGTTCCTTTGTCATCTAAAATATCAACTGTTACAAAAGACAAATCATTCCCATCTCCTTTTATTGAAGTTCTGTCGGCAGTTAATTTTAATTGTGAAGGATTTCCGGCTGTTTTAATTTCTTTTTCTAAAACTACTTTTCCGCCTTTACGGGAAATCGCTTTTAAAGTTCCTGCTTGAAAAGGAATTCTCCACATTACATGTAAATCGTCTCCTTTTTTAGCTCTTTTTCCAACTGATTTTCCGTTTACGAAAAGTTCAACCTCATCTGCATTATTGTAATAGGCCCAAACATCAACGGTTTGTCCGGCTTTCCAGTTCCAATGTGGGAAAACGTGAAGGACTGTTTTGTTCGTCCATTCACTTTGGTACATATAATAAACATCTTTCGGGAAACCGGCTAAATCTACAATTCCGAAATAAGAACTTACCGATGGCCATTCGTATGGAGTTGGTTCTCCTATATAATCAAAACCTGTCCAGATATACATTCCTGAAAGGAAATCATATTTTTTTATCACTTTCCAGGTAGCTTCGTGTGTAGATCCCCAAGGTGCCTGAACCTGATCGTAAGCTGAAACCGTATTTCCTGTGTTTCCTCCTGTGAATTTAAGATCCCATCTTACTGGCCATTTTTTGATGGTGTCTGAAATGGCATCGTAATAACCTCTTGTCTGCAAACCTGAAGTGGTTTCAGTTGCTATGAAAGGAGTTTTTGGAAAGTTTTTTTGATGATATTCGAATGTTTGATGCGCATAATTGTATCCGATTAAATCTAAAACTCCCGATCCAGCAAGCGGATTAATCGAAACATTCTTTTTTTCAAATTGTAAAGTCACATCATCAATATTCATATTTACCGGCGGATTCATTCCTGCAGTAATTGGTCTTGTTTTATCGTATTGGCGTGTAATTGCTGCTAATTCTTTTGCGATTTCAATACCCGTTTCGTTCCATTGTTCCGGAATTTCATTTCCGATACTCCACATAAAAATACTAGCGTGATTTCGGTCGCGTAACAATTGATCGATTAAGTCTTGTTTATGCCATTTGTCCCAATCATTTGCGTAATCGTATTTGGTTTTGTTTTGTTTCCACATATCAAAAGCTTCATCCATAACGATGAAACCCATTTTGTCGCAAAGATCCAGAAGTTCCGGAGCGGGAGGATTGTGAGAAGTTCTGATTCCGTTTACACCCATTTCTTTCAGAATTTCCAACTGGCGTTCAATGGCGCGCGTATTGATTGCAGATCCCAACGGACCTAAATCGTGGTGCATACAAACTCCTTTTATTTTGACTTGTTTTCCATTTAAAATAAAACCTTTATTCAAATCGAATTTAAAATCTCTGATTCCGAAAGTCGTTTTGTATTGATCAACAACTTCATCATCGAGTAAAAGTTCTGTAACGGCAGTATATAATTCCGGATTTTCAACTGACCATAAAACCGGATTTTCAATTTGCATCTGCGTATTGTATAATGTTCCGCTTTTTGGAGTAAGTGTTATATATTGAGTAGCTGATGTTACTTCAGTATCATCTTTATAAATGGTAGTGAGTACTTTTATTTTTTTTGATTCTGAATGCTCATTCTGAAATCTTATTTCAATATTGACATCAGCATTTTGAACCGTAACTTTTGGAGTTGTTACGTAAGTTCCCCATTGATCAACGTGTAATTTATCTGTGGTTTCCAGCCAGACATTTCTGAAAATTCCTGAACCCGAATACCAGCGTGAATTGGGTTGTTTTGAATTGTCAACTTTAACAATTATTTCGTTGCTTTTATCTCCGTAATTTAGGTAAGGAGTAATCTCATATTGAAAACCAATATAACCGTTGGGACGTTTTCCTAAATAATGTCCGTTTACCCAAACCTCGCTGTTTCTGTAAACACCATCAAAAGTGATCGAAGTTATTTTTGTGCTGTCTTCTACAGCCACTTTGAATGTTTTTTTGTACCAGCCTAAACCTCCGTTAAGCGATCCGCCACCATATCCTGCCGGACTTTTTTCATCAAATTTTCCCTCGATGCTCCAATCATGAGGAACGTCTAAAGTTCTCCATTTTGTTGAAGTTCCGATAGTATCTTTATCTACAAGACTGTCATTAAGGTGAAAACTCCAATCTAAATTAAAAGAAACTTTACGGTTATTAAATTTTTGATCACCTGAGGTTTTACAACCTGCTATTAAAAGCAAGGCAACAAAAAGTAATCCGATTTTTTTTGATGAAATAAGCTGAATCATAGCATTTAAATTTAATAACCAAAGAGCAGTCTTTTAAAACTGCTCTCAAGTTACTACTAAATTAATAATCTTTTTATTAAGGAATTATATAATGGAAAACAAACCATTCATCCTTACCTGCATCATAAGATGTTCCAAACCAAATACCTTTTGTAAGGTAGTCATTATTGAATGCTTTCACTACTTTAAGAGTATTAGTCGATGGATTCATCCAGCTCGTTGGATTTTGAATAAGTTTATTTGTTCCTAAATGAACTTCATTTTTCTCTTCATCAATAGTAAATAATCCTGTCGTTACTGCGCCATCCTGACTTCTGGTATAATTAAGTTTCCCTCCAAATTGATCAAAACGGATCCATGAATTATCTGCTGCAGCTGCCCAATCGTCATTCCAACCCCAGTTGTATGAACTTGCTGCACCAGTTGTCCAGCCTTTTCCTTTTCCTAACCAGTCAATCGGATTTCCTTTCCCGTCTAAATTCCAAACTCTTCCCGTACCAACGCCTCCAGTAAGCATTTTTAATAATTCGCCAGGAGCAAATTTTGGGTTGAAGCCCTCATCATAAGTTGGTCCTGTTGCAGGCGGTACGTAACTGTCAGCATATGTTTTTGAGACAAAGTTCCAAATATACCACCATTGGCCCTCACTATTTGTTCTCAATATAGCAATTCGTAACTGATTTTCAGTAAGCTTTAAAATCTTAATATTATTGTTCCAATTGCTTGCGTTTGCAATATAATTGTCTGGTCTTAGAATCGTTGCTCCAGTAGTTGTTAAGGTATGTGTATTTATGTCTAAGAAATAAGTGCCGCTTTCTTTAAGTGTTCCATCAGGTTCATGCACTTTCAGGAATGGCCCTCCTTCAAGACTGAAAGTCATAGTTCTTCCCCAGTGCATATCAGCATCTGTACTTGAATTTGCATTACCTTCCGGTTCCCAGTTTGGTGTGAAGTTGTTCCACTCTACTGGTAATTCTGGTTTATTTGGATCTGCATATGACATTGCACCAGGAGCCATACCGTATTTACCATTGTCGGCAATCCATACTTTTTGTTTTCCTACTCCTCCGGATAAAGCTGTCCAAAGAGGATCATTTACATAATTTAAATTATCCTGAGTAACCGTAACAGTGTAAGGATCTAACTCTACAATACCTCCGCCGGTTACTGCCTTGATTTTAATAGTATAGTTTCCTTTAAAAGCATATTTTACCGTTTCAGTAGCTTTATTTGATTTACCTGTACCATAATCCCATGTTAATACGACTCCTGGGGTTTTATTTGTAAGTATCACCGTATTCCCTCCCGGATCTACTGCAAAATCCTGTTTTATTTCAAAATCAATATCCGACTTATCAGTCACTGCATCCAGTGAATAGGTATCTGGTGAACAAGATGACATTAGGAATACCAGTGTCAAAAATGTTGTAATTATTATTTTAATATTTTTCATTTCTTTAGTTTTTAGTTAAAATTACCAGCCGGCATTTTGTTTTAAAACATTCCCAGATAATGTAATCTGTGTATTAGGAATTTGCTGTAATCCTTTTGTTTCCTGAATTTTAGCTGCCGATATTGTTTTTGTATTAGCAACACCACCGCTTAATAAGGTCGTTGTTTCAGCAATAGTCGATGATGCTTTACCAATTCCCTGACGCAATAAATCCCAATATCTGACTCCTTCTAGAGCAAATTCTAAATGTCTTTCATTCATTATATTATCCTGAGTAACCGCAAGAGGAGTAAAATTAGATTTGTATGCCCTTTGTCTCACCTGATCAAAATATGACTGGGCGCTTCCGCTTCCTAATTCAGCTGCCATTAATAAAACATCAGCATATCTCAATACTACGTAATCCTGAAACTGGCTAATATCCCAAAACTGGCTTCCTAAAACGATAGGAAGTTCTTTTCCATCCTTATCAATCATTGGACAATATTTTTTATTGTAATAGCCAGTATATTCTCTTTGACTGTTTATTTTATTAAATGCTATATTTTCTTCATCAATACCAATTATTGTTGCCACACGTCTTGTATCATTAGCATCATAAGCATTCCATAATTTTGAATTTACTGTTACTCCCCATCCATGTGCATATGGATAAGATGAAAATTCTCTCATGCCAAACAATACAAGCCAATGATTTCCATCCGTATTACCGTTGTAATCACTTGTATAAGTATATTTTATAGAAAATATGAATTCTTTATTACTTTCACCTGCATATTTTTCAACCGAAGCAGCAGGCCATAGAGTAGAAAAATCATCTACTAACCCATGTCCGCTCCCTGAAATTACATCTTCTAAATGTGCTAAAGCCTGAGCCTTTGTTACTACACCCACTAAATCTGTTTTTCCATAATATCCTGTATAATATAAATAAACACGGCCTAGTAAAGATTTTGCTGCCCATTTAGTGATTCTTCCATTGGGTACAGAATTGTATGCCGCTGTTGGCAAATTGTTTGCTGCAAATACTAAGTCTTCTGCGATTAATTTATAAACATCTTCAGGTGATGCCTGAGGAACATTTTCTGTGGTAGGAGCTGTCAATAGAGGTATATTTCCCCACAAACGTATCATTTCAAAATAGATATAAGCTCTGATAAATTTGGTTTCAGACTCGTAAGTATTTCTTAAAGCAGTGTCTCCTTTCCAGTCAATCTGATCCATTTTCATCAGGAAAACGTTGCAACGATATAACGCCTTATAATAACTTTTCCAGTTTTCATTAAACAAATCTATATCAGATGGGGAGCGGCTCTTATCAAATTCATCTACCAACGCATAATTGTAACCATCGGAGGCGCCGGTTCCTCCAAAACAATCATCAGACATTACCTCGCTAATTACAGGAATACCGAGTCCTGAAGCTCCTGTAGCTACCTGCAGACCATCATAACAACCTACTAATGCGCTGTAAGCATCCTCTGTTGTTTTATAAAAATTAATATCCGTTTGTTGTGTTAAAGGTTCTGTTTCTAATTCACAGGAACCTAAAGACAATAAACTCAAACAGAAAATATATAAATAGGTATTTTTCATTATCGTATTTATTAAAGTTTAACATTTAATCCCAACATGTATGTCCTAGGTCTTGGATAATATCCAACATCAACGCCTGATGAAAACTTTTGGTCATCATTTGAAGAACCAAATCCAATTTCAGGATCCATACCGTCATATTTCGTAAAAGTGTAAAGGTTTAATACAGAGAAGTAAATCCTGAACTGACTTGCAAAAAATGATTTGGAATGATTCATTTTCGCTAAATCAAACCCTAATGTAACGGTATTGATTCTTAAGAAATCACCGTCCTGAACGTATAAGTCTGAAAATTGTGTAAAGTTTCTATTGTCTTCTGTTACCCTTGGTATTGTATTCGAAGACCCTTCACCATGCCAGCGGCTTAATATTCTGGAAGTATAATTTCCATAAGCTCCGGATTGGTTTCTGTAAGATTGTACTATCTGATTTCCTGCCACACCATTTGCCATCAATGAAAAGTCAAAAGCTTTATAATTTGCTGATAAAGAGAACCCAAATGTAAAGTCAGGATTAGGATTTCCGATACTTGTTTTATCTGAAGCGTCTATTTTATCATCGCCGTTTGTATTTACATAGATGATATCTCCGGGAGCGGCAGCAGGCTGTAACACTACGCCATTTGCCGATTTATAATTATTAATTTGTTCCTGATTCTGAAAAACGCCTCCGGTTTTATATCCCCAGAAATAACCCAATGGGAATCCGTTTTGTGCTCTGTAAAATTCACCTGAATTGTCATAAAGTTCATTATTCAATCCGTGGATAATACCATCAACATTGGGTATCTGACCAACCGTATTTTTATTGTAAGCACCGTTTGCACTAACACTATAATTAAAATCGCCAATTTTGTTTTGATAATTAAGGCTTAACTCAACCCCTTTGTTAACCACATCTCCGCCATTTATAAAAGGTGGATTAGCCCCGGCAGTTGCCAAAACTGGTGCCAGAATCAGCCAGTCTTTATTTGTTTTTTGATAAATATCAAAAGTAACACCTAAAGCATTGTTTAAAAATCGGGCATCCAAACCAAGATTTATTTGTTCAGAAGTCTCCCAATGCAAATCAGGATTTGAATATCTTTCCGGATAAGCCCCAGGCGTAAGAGTTCCTTCTTTATCTCCGAAAATATAGTTTGTATTGTTAGATTTCATTACAGCTAAATATTGGAAGTTCCCAACAGCCTGATTTCCAACCTGACCCCAGCTTGCTCTTAATTTTAGAAAATTAATAGCTTGTGAATCTTTCAAAAAAGCTTCATTAGACATTACCCAACCAGCAGATACTGATGGAAAATAACTCCACTGGTTTCCGGGAGAAAATTTTGAAGATCCATCGGCTCTTAACGTTGCGTTCAACAAATAGGTTTCTTTAAAATTATAATTCAGTCTCCCAAAATAAGACATTAATAAATTTTCTTCTTTTTTACCCTTAATGGTTATTTTAGCTCCTTCTTTATTAGTAGTATTATCAATCCAGGCATGCTCTAGATCGTTAAAAACAGAATCTGCATTATTTGCTTCTACAGAAGTTCCTGCATAGTTAATATATGAGGTTCCCGCTATGGCTTCAAAATGATGATTTCCGGCTAAATCGAATTTATATCCGAGTAAATTATCCCAGGTAATGCTTCTGTTTTTGCTCATGTTTTGATTCACTTTATCAAAAGCAGTGTTTGCATAAATAGATAATCTATAAACAGGAGTATAAGAATGTCCTTCAGACACATAATAATCAAGACCTAAAGTCGTCTTAAATGTTAAATTTTTTATGGGTTCAACCTGTAGATAAACATTACCGAGTAATTTTTGATTATTACTTTCATTTTGATTCGTATAATCCATTAATGCATAAGGATTTGCAATACCGGCAAGCCATGGTTGGCTGTCTTTTGTAGTATCATAATAATTACCTGCAGCGTCATACATTGGTAATAATGGATTTACCTGAAAAGCACTTCTTAAGGAATTATTATACTGATTTCCCACACCAACACCATTTTTGTCAACGTAAGCAAAACTTAGATTCTGCCCCAGAGTAAGTACATCTTTATAGAGTTTATGTTCTGAATTGAATCTGAAATTGTAACGTTCATAGTTCGATAAATCCTTTCCTCCAACAATTCCTTCCTGACCTAAGTAAGACAATGAGGTAGAATAAACTGAAGTCTCAGAACCTCCTGAAGCACCGAATGAAAAGTTTTTAGTAGCTGCATTATCCGTCAGCATTTTATCCATCCAGTTCGTACCTTTTCCTAATGCATTTATTTCATCATTAGTAAAGTACGGATTTTTACCAGAGTTTACTGCTGCTTCATTTATAATAACCGCATATTCTCTCGCATCTAACAAGTCCACTTTTCTGGCTACTGACTGAACTCCATAATACTGATCAAAAGTAATTTTCCCCGGAGAACCTCTCTTTCCTTTTTTAGTTGTTACCAAAACAACTCCGTTTGCGGCTTGCGAACCATAAATGGCTGATGAAGCAGCATCTTTAAGAACAGAAATAGATTCAATATCAGAATTACTTAAATATGTGATATCTCCCGTAAGAATACCATCAACTACGTAAAGCGGGTTGCTTCCTCCAGTAGTACCTAAACCTCTTATAACTACATTCAATTTTTCCCCAGGCTGCCCTGAAGTAGAAGTAATCTGAAGTCCGGCTGCCTGTCCCTGAAGTCCCTGAAGTGCATTGATTGTATTGGTTTTAGCCAGATTTTCACCATTTACCTGCGTAATAGCACTTGTTACTGTTGTTCTTTTTTGTGTCCCGTATCCAATAACGACTACCTCCTTAAGTTCAGCCGATTCTGTTTGCAGGGTTACATTAATTGTCTTTTGTACTCCGACAGTTAAGCGCTGAGTCTTGAACCCCATAAAGCTGATGGCTATTACATCACCCGTTTTTGCCTCAATCCTGAAATTCCCGTCAAAATCTGTTGAAGTTGCTCTTTTGGTTCCTTCAATTGCTACCGTTGCTCCGGGAATTCCCATTCCATCATCTGCCGATTTTACATTTCCGCTTACAAATTGGGATTGCTCTTGTGCAAATCCCGACTGCATCGTAAACACGCTAAACAACAGCATCAGATAAAACTGGAGCATTGTTGGTTTAATACAATAATTGCTTTTCATAATCATTAATAATTGGTTAAAGTTTGTTGTTAGTTGTTTTTAATCTAATTACCACGCATTAAATATTTGTCACATTTTTTTGTCAGCTGCTAACATTCTCCGTTTACTAAATTTCTATCTGTATTGAGGTTGAATTTTTTATGAAATAGACTTTGGTGAACTTTTTAATGAAATACACATGAATCATTCGAGAACTTCCTCAGTAAGTTTTTCTGATACGTCATTAACTTATGGTCAAAATACACTTATCTTATGGTTAATTTGACTACAAGTGTAGGGAATTTTTATATATTAACAAAAAATTACCCTTATTTTTTTGTATTTAGAATAATAATAAACACATTTTTACATATAAAATATTTAAAACCACAAAATCCTATTGACTATTATTTATAAATATTAATTTAATTGTTCAAAAAAGTAATTATTTTAATTATTTATCAGGATTATCATGCATTATTCTTAAAATCCACATACTAACACCACGATATTGAAAAATATGTAACTCTTTAAGTAGAAAGTGTTGTTTTTATTTATTTAATTTGTCAAAATTTTAACAGATGACCGACAATTTGAATAATGGCATTTTCGTAAAAAATGATCCTTCAGTGATGAATGCCATTACGATTGATTGCGTCATATTTGGTTTTGATCAGGGAAGTCTGGAAGTTCTTTTAATTCAGCACGGAGAAGGTATTAGTAAAGGAAAATGGGGACTACCCGGAGGATGGATTAATAAAAAAGAGAGTATAGATGATGCTGCACACCGGCTATTGAATGAACTTACGGCGTTAGACCACATCTATCTTGAACAGTTGAAAGCATTTGGAAATCCGGATCGATTTCCTCTCAGACGTGTTATTACAATTGGGTATTATGCCTTAATCAAAAGAGAGAATTATAATATTCAGCCCGGTTTTACGGCATCGGATGCAAAGTGGTATAAGATTAACCAGATTCCGGATCTGATTTATGATCATAGTGAAATACTGACTTATAGTCTAAAACAGCTGCGCGAAAGGGTTCGTCAGGCACCAATTGGATTTAATCTTTTACCGGAAAAATTTACATTGTTGCAATTGATGCATTTGTATGAAGAAATATTGGGAATAGAAATGGACAAATCTAATTTCAGGCGGAAAATCCTTCACATGAAATTGCTTGTAGCCCTTGACGAAAAACAGCAGGATGTTTCACACAGAGCAGCTAAGCTCTACAAATTTGATTCGGAAATTTATACAAAACTTACCGAAAAAGGATTTAATTTTGAATTTTAAAACAGCCTTATAAAAGCAACAAATGGCATTTTTACACTCAAAGAAAGCTTCTAAAACTTATGTAGGAGGACCTTCTGATATTCAAAATCCCGTAATCGACGGAGTAACGATTGACTGCGTGATATTTGGATTCAACAAGGGGAACCTCGAAGTACTTTTGGCACATCATGCTGAAGGAGAAAGCATGGGAAAATGGGGGCTTCTTGGAGGCTGGCTCAAAAAAGAAGAGAGCTCTGACGATGCAGCACAAAGAATTTTGTATGAATTAACTAGCCTGGACAATATCTATCTGGAACAGTTAAAAGCATTTACAGATCCAAACCGCGTCCCCGGAAGAAGGGTTGTAACTATTGGGTATTATACATTGGTGAATCGTGAAGATTATAATGTAAAAGCCGGACTTACCCTGATGGAAGCTACCTGGTACAAGATTAATGAACTGCCTGACCTGATTTTTGACCATAAGGAAATCATGCAATTCAGCTTAATGCAACTTCGTAACAGAGTGCGTCAGGCTCCAATCGGGTTCAATCTTTTGCCTGAGAAATTTACTTTACTGCAACTCATGCACCTCTATGAAGAAATATTGGGAATCGAACTGGACAAATCTAATTTCCGAAGAAAAATTCTGCATATGAAATTGCTCGTCGCCTTAGATGAAAAACAGCAGGACGTGTCTCACAGAGCCGCAAAACTGTACAAATTTGATCCGGAAATCTACAAAAAACTGACCGAAAAAGGATTCAATTTCGAGTTTTGAGACTGAAATTGGTTTTCAAAGACTAACTATCCGGCAACTACATTCCAGAATCCAAAACTTTGCGCTATATTTGCGCCTTAATAACACGCTCTAAAGTATTTACAGCAGGGCAGATTCATACCCAAAAATTACTAAAAACTCGTTTAGAGAACTGAATACGAAATGAAGAAGATACGTAACTTTTGCATTATTGCACATATTGACCACGGTAAAAGTACACTGGCAGACCGATTACTTGGCGCTACACAAACCGTTACAGCCCGTGAAGAAAAAGCACAATTGCTTGACAACATGGATTTGGAGCGTGAACGTGGCATCACCATAAAAAGTCATGCCATTCAAATGGAATATAAATACAAGGGAGAAGAATATATCTTAAACTTAATTGATACTCCTGGTCACGTTGACTTTTCATACGAAGTTTCACGATCTATTGCGGCCTGCGAAGGGGCACTTTTGATTGTGGATGCTGCACAAAGTATTCAGGCACAAACGATTTCAAACTTATATTTAGCTTTAGAAAATGACCTGGAAATCATTCCGGTTTTGAATAAAGTTGACTTACCAAGTGCTAATCCTGAAGAAGTTAGTGACGATATTATCGATTTACTTGGTTGTAAATTAGAAGATATTATTCACGCTTCCGGAAAAACAGGTTTTGGTGTTGAAAATATCCTCGCTGCGATTATTGAAAAAATCCCGGCGCCAAAAGGAAATCCGGAAGAACCATTACAAGCTTTAATTTTTGACTCGGTCTACAATCCATTCCGTGGAATTGAAGTTATTTTTAGAGTTGTAAATGGCGAAATCAAAAAAGGGCAAAAAATTAAATTCATGGCTACGGACAATGAATATTTTGCTGACGAAATTGGAACTTTAAAATTAAATCAGGTTCCAAAAAATGTAGTTTCTGCTGGAGATGTTGGATATTTGATTTCAGGAATTAAAGAGGCTCGCGAAGTAAAAGTAGGTGATACGATTACAGATGCAAAAGTGCCGACTACCAATATGATTACTGGTTTTGAGGACGTAAAACCAATGGTATTTGCGGGAATTTATCCTGTTGATACCGAAGATTATGAAGATTTGCGTTCTTCTATGGAAAAATTACAATTGAACGATGCTTCATTAGTTTTTGCTCCGGAAAGTTCTGCTGCTTTAGGATTTGGTTTCCGATGCGGATTCTTAGGAATGCTTCACATGGAAATTATCCAGGAACGTTTAGAGCGTGAGTTTGATATGACGGTAATTACTACCGTTCCAAACGTTTCGTATCTGGCGTATACCAAGAAACATCCGGAAACGGCATTAGTTGTAAACAATCCTTCTGACTTGCCCGAACCTTCTAAACTGGACAGAGTTGAAGAACCCTATATTAAAGCTACCATCATTACAAAAGCTGATTTCGTTGGAAACGTAATGAGTTTATGTATCGAAAAACGTGGTTTAATTACCAACCAAACCTATTTAACAACAGAACGTGTTGAATTAAACTTCGATATGCCACTTGCTGAAATTGTATTCGATTTCTACGATCGTTTAAAAACCGTTTCAAAAGGGTATGCTTCTTTCGATTATTCACCAATCGGAATGAGAACTTCGAAATTGGTAAAACTGGATGTGCTGCTGAATGCACAAACGGTTGATGCGCTTTCTGCCTTAATTCACGAAGATAACGCATACAATATCGGTAAAAAAATGACCGAGAAATTACGTGAGCTTATCCCAAGACAGCAATTCGACATTCCGATTCAGGCTGCAATTGGAGCTAAGATTATCGCTCGTGAAACGATTAAAGCACTTCGTAAAGACGTTACTGCAAAATGTTACGGTGGTGATATTTCGCGTAAGCGTAAACTTTTGGAGAAACAGAAAAAAGGTAAAAAACGTATGCGTCAGGTAGGAAACGTTGAAATTCCTCAAGAGGCGTTTATGGCTGTATTGAAATTGAATGATTAGATTTTAAGTACTTAGTCCCTAGTCCTTAGTAATGAGATATAACCCAATGACGTAAAAGTTGTTGGGTTTTTTGTTTATTTTTGATAAAAAGGAATTATGGAAATAATCAGCGGAGAGGAGTTTCAAAAAAAAATTTATTCAAACACTACAGAAACAATTTCCAATTATATTGTGGATATTAAAATCCCATTAAACATTGATTTACAAAATGTTAATTTGCTAATTACTTTTTCAAACTTAAAGTTCCAAGGAAAGCAAATACATTTTTATAAAATAAAAAAAGAGTGTTTGCATCGTTTTCAATTTGAGAAATGCACATTTGAATCCGATATATTTATCGAAAGTGATTTTGAAGACATTACATTTATATCAAATACATTTAATTGCAATAAATTTCACATACAAAAATCAACTATCGGAGTTTTAGAGTTTTTTAATGATGAATATAATAATCAAACCGTTACATCAAACATTTTTAAAAAAGGAAATTTAAAAATAGCGGACTGTGATTTCGACACTGTTTTTTGGTTAAAAAATGTTGAATTTATAAAAAATACATCTGTTGATATCAATAATAATAAATTTCTTGAAGGATGCTACTTTGATTCTATTTCATTAGACCAGATAATATTTTACGATTGTAATTTTTCTAAAGAATTTAGATATGATGCTTCTTACAATAGATCACAGTTCAGAGAATGCTCTTTTTCAGGATTAACGACATTCTCAGATTTACAAAATGTAAATTCTTCTTTTTTATGGTTTGAAAATTGTCACTTTTATAAATTTACAAATTTCAACAACTATTGGTTACATAAATTAAGAATTGAAGAAACTACTTTTTCTGATAATGTTTCCTTCCAACAGACATACTTTGATATAGTATGTTTTATAAGAATCATTTTTGAAAAAAAGGTTTGGTTTGATGATATTCAAATTAAAAAAATAGACGATTGTGACAAAATAACAATTAGGACAATCAAACAAGAACTTCAAAAAGCTGAAAACAGGATTGATTTTAATCGCTTTAGAGCATATGAATTAGCTGCACATTACAAAGAATTAGACTGGAAATGGAATTCTGGATTCATAGATAAATCAATTTTATTTGTTACTAAAATTTCTACTGATTTTGGAAATAGCTGGAGACGTGCATTAGTATTCACATTAATTAGTGGCTTTTCAATTTACTTACTACTTTATATTTTTGAGAATCGTGATTACCAAATTGCTATATTGAACTGTGATAATTGGGCAAGATTGTTTTCCGGTTTCTTTAGATTTTTATTGGTTACTGACTTTTATAATCCTTTAGAAGCTGACAGAGTCTATTTAACTAATCCTTTTAGTTGGCTAATATTTATCTTTGGAAAAATTGTAATTGCTTTCGGAATTTATGAAATGATTCAATCATTTAGAAAATTTAAAGCTTAAAATCATTTTTTCATTAACTTTGTTATTATGGAAACTATAAAACTAAACATCAATCTTAGTGTTAACCAATTGGTTGAAGCAGTAAAGCAATTATCTCCCAAAGACAGGTTAAAAATCAATGATGCAATCTGGAGTGACAATGTGGAAATTCCTGTTGAACATCAGGAAATAGTTCTAGACAGAATGGCAAAAGCTAAAGCAAATCCTAAAAGACTTTTAGACTGGGATGAAGTTTCTAAAAATCTATAATTTTTGAGCTACTTTTTAAAAATAGACAATGACGCATTCAATGACATTCTAAATACTTCTGAATGGTATGAGGCGCAATTGAAAGGTTTAGGTTTACGGTATAAAAATCAAGTCAAAAAGCAGATAAATTCGTTAAAGAAAAATCCACATCTGTTTTCTATAAAATATGATGAAATACGATGCCGTAAAATTGAAAAATTCCCTTTTCTAATTCATTATAAAATTGATGAGAATTTAAAATTAATAAGTGTTTTTGCTGTTTTCCATACTTCAAGAAACCCTGAAATCTGGAAAAAACGACAATAAATAATCCAAACCCAATGCCCAAAGTTGTTGGGTTTCTTTTTTCTCTAAAGAAGCCCGCCACAAATTCCCAATCCAATTAATAGATAAACCGCTGCTAAAATAAACAACACTTTTGCTGTTGTTGGATTGTTCTTTTTAACGGCAAATCCAATAATGGCAAGTAAAATTGGAGGGCCAACCATAATAGCCACAAAAATTATCACTATTCCGCCTAAATTGCCTACTTCTAATGCTGTCATAATCTTAAATTTTACTTCTTAATTCTTCTAATCTTTCTATTTTGTCGTCCCTGTAAAACAAATTCATGGTTTCAAACGGGATTATTTTATTGTCTTTGTTGACAATATGTACACATGATTTTTTAATTGCCCTGACATCAAAATTATAGGCATCTATAAACTGCATGATAATAATTCTGAACAAGTTATCGTACCCTAACTCAGGAGCATCAATATTGGGCAGACAGCAAAGAATTGACTTGAGATTTTCCTGAGCGACTTCTACCGAATTTCCTGTACTGAACAATTCAATCATTTTTCCGTGCAGCACTTCGTCCTGTTCGTAAATAATGGTGTTTTTGCTATTGTCCAATAGATCATTCGGATTAATGTATCGGGTTAACGGAAAAACCTCATCACCCAGTTTCAAAGCATAACCCATTACCAAAGCATCGGGATTGCAGGGAACGGGAAGCAAATCATCTGAATTAAAAATGGAGGTTTGTTCCAAAATTTTCCTTCTTACTTCGGTTAGTGTCATCCGATCCTTTTCGGGGTTGAAGTTTTCCAGCCTTCCGGCAATTTGTGTGGGTTGAAATGTAACACCCCGCACACATTTTTGCTTTAGTGCAAATTCTACTATTTTACCTATTTCGTTATCATTCAGTCCTTTTTGAAGCGTAACCACCAGTGTTGTGGACAAATTAAGCTCATTCAGGTTTTCTAACGCCTGTTTCCGTATTTCGCTCAAATCGGCACCACGAAGTTCCTGCAATACACTATCTTCAAAAGAATCAAATTGCAGGTAAATTTCAAAATCCGGCGAATAGCTTTTTAGCCTTTGGGCAAATGCTTTGTCTTTTGCGATTTTGATTCCGTTAGTGTTGAGCATTAAATGCCTGATCGGAAGTGACTTTGCATAATCTAAAATCTCAAAAAACTGAGGATGAATCGTCGGTTCACCTCCGCTGATCTGGACAACATCAGGTTCTTTTTCGTTTAAAACAATTGTGTCCAGCATGATTTTTATTTCTTCGAGCGTTCTGTGCCTTCCATACGAAGGTGATGAACCGGCGTAACAGGTCGGACAAGTCAAATTGCATCGGTCTGTAACCTCCACAACCGTAAGGCAGGAATGCTGTTCGTGATCCGGGCAAAGGCCACAATCATACGGACAGCCGTAATGTGTTTTGGTATTAAAGGTATAAGGTGTTTCAGAAGGTTTGTTGTAGTTTCGGATGTTTTTATAGTACGGAATATCATCTGCAATCAGCACCTTTGAATTTCCGTGTTCCGGGCATCTTTTGAGCATGTACACATTCTCGTCTTCAAAAACAATTTTAGCATCAATCCGCTTTAAGCATTCCGGACAAAGGCTTAAGGTAAAATCATAATAAGTGTATTTTCTAACTGGCATTTTTTACGAATAAATTTAAAATTGTTTTGTGATAATAAAGCAGACAAATTAAGCATAAAATCTGAATCGAACTCAGCCCTGCAACAAAGAAATGATTGGGTTTTATAAATTCTATACAGAATCGGAATGTAAAATAAGCAATCATAAAATACTGAAATAACAGACCATTTTTAAGGTTTTTGCTTTGTATCTTTTTCAGAAAAATAAATAATACGACCAAAAAAAGCAACTCATACAAGGCAATCGGATGGCGTTTTATATTATCGCCCAGATTCATTCCCAGAAAAAAAGTGGTTGCTTTTCCATACGTAAATTCATTTGTTCCGGATAAAAAGCAGCCGATTCTCCCGATAAAAATTCCCAGAATAATCGGAAACGTAAACAAATCGCCCGAGGATTCTTTTTCACCAATGATTTTTTTGGCAATCTCAACTCCTAAAAGCCCGCCAAACAATCCGCCCATAATGGTTTTGGTATTGAAAAGCCCTAAAAAGGATTTAATATCAGAAATAACAACTGGGTGCTCTAAGAAACCGACAATCCTTGAACCCAAAAAAGCGCCGAGTGCAGCGCCTAAAATAATAGATAACCGATTGATTGTTATGATGCTGTCTGTAGTTCTTTTTCGTAAAAAAGCATAATACCGATAGCCTATAAAAAAGGCCAGGTATTCTAGAACTAAATGGATATTAATTTCATAACCAAACAGGACTGGTTCAAACGGAAGCTTCATTAATTGCGATTCAGATTGTGATTTAACATTACAATTCTGTAAAGATGCAAAAATTTATTGTTCATAGATTATTTTTTAAATAATGTTGTGGATTTGGATTGTTTAGATGCACTACTGTGCATCTCTACTGTGCATCTCTACGTTAAACAGAAATATGAATTTAGAAAATCCTTAGTATCTTAGCAACTCTAAAACCTTAGAACCTAAAAAATGCTCGACGAAACCCCAAAACGATTTGACCGGATTGTTGCCATCCTGATTCAATTGCAATCTAAAAAAATTGTAAAGGCACAGGAATTGGCAGATCGTTTTGAATGTAGTCTGAGAACAATTTACAGGGATATCAGAACCCTTGAAGCTTCGGGTGTTCCTATTTATAGTGAAGCTGGAGTGGGTTATGCTTTAATGGACGGTTACAGATTGCCTCCGGTTATGTTTACGCGTGAAGAAGTTAGCAGTTTTATTGCTGCCGAAAAACTGATGCAGAAATTTACCGATCCTTCTTTGGGAACACATTATGCATCGGCGATGTACAAACTGAAATCGGTTTTGCGAAGCAATGACAAAGACTATCTTTCGAATATCGAATCGCGGGTGGTAATGCAGACTGCTGAACCTCTGTTTAACGACAATTCTCCCAATACTTTAGCAGTTCTTTTTGAAGGAATTGCCGAGAAAAAACAAATTCTGCTGACGTACAAAACGTATGAAAAAGACGAAACTACACAGCGGAATTTAGAACCTGTTGGTGTTTTTCACGATCATAATAATTGGTATTTTTTGGGATACTGCCATTTACGAAAAGATTACAGGCAATTTCGAACAGACCGGATTCAGGCAATAAAAAAAACAGATTTTGATTTTACTATCGAACACGATTCTCTCGAAACCTATCTCAATAAAAACGAAGCAATCCCCACAACAAAGGTTCGGATTCTCATAGAAAAGAAAATTGCAAGATATCTGGAAACGGAAAAAAAATACCATGGTTTTGTTTCTGAAAAAGAAATCGACGGACAAATCGAAATGACTTTTATGTGCCGTGATATCGATAGTGGTTTCCCTCGTTGGTTTTTGATGTTTGGAGATTACGCCACAATTCTAGAACCTGAAAGTCTTAAAACAAGAGCTTTAGAACTATTAGAAATCAACAAACAAAGGCTTTTGTAGAAAAAAACTCCTAAAGAAACAAAGTTGCATTAGGAGTTTTTTGATTTTTAATGCTGCTGTTTTACAACATTATAAAAATTATAATCGGTGTTTGAGGCATCTGTAATTCCGATATTCCGGCCCATCGTTACAATCTGGCCTCTGTGATAAGTGCCGTGATTAATAACCTGAAGCAGATAATCCGAAATAGGCAATTCGCATTCAAACCACGGATTAACGATTTTAACTTCTTTCATTAAATCTTCTTCCGGCAATGAATTGATTAAATGTTTCAATTTTAGAGATGAATTTAATAAACCTTCAAAGATTTCTTCTTTCGACAATTCACTTTCGGGTTTCTTTTCTGATAAATCAGTTTCAGAAATAACAGAAAACCAATATTCTTCTGTTGACCAGATATGATCAAGTGTTTTTATAATTGTTGAAAAACTTGAAGGTACTTCTGCATAGAGCAATTCATCAGATTTCGGCGAAAGCCAGTTTACGAATTGGTGGTTTACCCATAAATTATAATCTGCATAATTGGACATTATTTTCTTTAAACTCATAGCCGTTATTTTTAGATTTATTAATAAAGTTACGATGAAAATTTCATCTGACTATCTTTCCCAAAAAAATGGAGGCTCGATATTTAAAGCTCTTAAATAGACATAAGCCTGACCGCGGTGGTGGATCTCGTTGTCTATAAAGTATAAGATATTCTGAATAATCGGAAATTCATACTGCCCAAAAAGCTTAAAAGTCTCGTTGAAATCTTCTACAGATAATTGCTCCCAGTATTTATTGATTTCTGCTGTAGCTTCATCCCATTTTTCAAGATATTGCGCTTTGAAAATCAGTTTCTCCTCTCCTTCAGTATAAGGCTGGCTGTCGCGGTTTACAATTGCTTTAAGTCCAGGAGCTGCAATTGCCAAAAGTTCATCAATCAATTTCGCAAATGGGCGCATTCCTCCTATTGAAAATTCGAAGAAATCCTTTTCCGGAAAAAGTTCAATTAAACGACGGGTTAATGCTCTGTGTCCCTGCCAGTGTTTCAATAAATCTTCTGAAGTAATTACTTGTGCTTCTAATGTTTTCATGATTTTAAAGTTTTAATTTGTTTAACACTTCAAAATTATGGAGGGCCGGTGACAACAGTTTGTCAGCAGGAAAAAATAAATTTTATTTATTTTTTAATCATTTGTTTTTCAGCCATTCAAACAAACGATTGGCATCTTCAAATTTAAACAATTGTGTTCCTTCATTCATTGTAGCTGCAGATCCGCAGGCGACTCCCCAACGAATAACTTCTTTCAGGTTTTTATTCTGCGACAATGCCCAAACGATTCCTCCTACCATGCTGTCTCCTGCGCCAACGGTACTTTTTTTGGCAACATTCGGTGCCGGCACAAATTCGCATTGATCTTTAGTTACCAATATCGCACCTTGCGGACCAAGTGAAACCACAACAATTTCAGCACCTCCTTTAGCAATGATTTCTTTGGCTGCTTCGTCAACTTGTTCGGTTTCCAAACGTTCAACCCCAACCAGTTTTGCTAATTCACCAACATTAGGCTTAATTAAATAAACACCGGTTTCTACTACTTTTTTCAATGCTTCGCCGGAAGTATCAACAATTAATTTTGAGTTTGTTTCCTTCGCAATTTCGGCTACTTTCTGATAAAAATCTGAAGACAGACCTTCATTCAGGCTGCCGCTTGCTACCAAAAATTTTGGTTTTAACTTCGAAATCGTTTCTAAAAGCTTTTCAACTTCTGAATCGGACAACACATCTCCTGTAAACCCAAAACGATATTGTGAATTGGTATTATCATCAACTGCAATGAAGTTTTCTCTTGTTGCTGTTTCAGTTTCGATTGCTTCAAAATCAACTTTTTCTTTAGCTACTAAATCTTTCAGCATCTCTCCAACGGGTCCACCTGATGTAAAAACTGCCAGCGAACTTCCGCGAAGACGGGAAATTGCTTTAGAAACATTTATTCCGCCACCTCCAGCATCAAATTGAGGCTCTTTGCACCTTATTTTCTGTTCTGCAACCAAACCAGAAAAATGGGTGCTTTTATCTACTGAAGGATTTACTGTGACGGTAACTATATCAAATGATTTCATGTTTACAATATTAGAATAAGACTATAAATTAAAACTTCTTTGCAATTTAACAAAATTAAAAGTGGAAAACTTTTTTTGTAAAACACAGGTGCAAATCATAAAATACTGACAATCATAATTTTAAAACCAAATAATTTCGTAACTTTAAGTAAATCAATTAATAAAATATGAATTATGAGATCTGCTCTACTTCTGGTTTTATTATTTTATTCAACTATATCTTCATCACAAGGAATTATAGTCGACACTACAAGCTTGTCTATACCGGAACTGGTTCGGCAAGAATTGATGCAGAATGCGTGTACCATTGAAAGTAATTTCAAATTTTCATCCCGGCTGGGCATTGGAAAATTTACCAATACCAACCCTAATTTTCCCATTACAAACGGAATTATTATTCGGAATGGTATTGCCAAACATACTGAAGGATCTTATACGGGCTTGAATGAAAGCAGTCGGCTTAATAATAACAACGATCCCGATTTGCAGAATATTAGTAATGAAAACGGACAAATTGTTCCTATTACTGATGTGAGTTATGTTCAGTTTGATTTTACCCCTTTGTCGAGTAATTTTAGTTTTGATTTTCTTTTTGCTTCCAATGAATATGGCGAATTTCAATGTGGCTTTAGTGATGTTTTTGCCTTTATACTGACAGATTTAACGACCGGAATTTCTAAAAATCTTGCTATAGTACCGGGCACAACAACACCCGTTTCCGTTAAAAACATTCGCGATCAGCAGTATAATTCTGCCTGTTTGTCTGCCAACGCCAATTTGTTTGACCGTTATAACGTTACCAATCCGGCAGGCTCTGCGATAAATATGAGAGGAGAAACCAAAGTTTTGAAAGCTTCTTCAGCCGTAATTCCAAATCGGACATACAGCATAAAACTTGCCATTGGAGATTATAATGACAGTAATTACGACTCGGCAGTTTTTATAAAAGGAGGCAGCTTTATCACCACAATGGATTTAGGTCCGGACAGAATTATCTGCGAAGGAGAAAGTGTCACATTACAATCCGGACTTGTGGGGAATTACAATTATATATGGACTCTCAATGGGACTGAAATTCCCGGAGAAACAAACAGCACTTTAACAGCTAATCAAGCCGGAACTTATGGACTTACAGCAACACTTTCAGGCTGTGTGATCAAAGACGAAGTAGTTATTAAAGATTTGATCATTAAAACGCCCAAAGATTTAATTGCCTGCTACAATACAAATGGCGTTTATCAATATAACTTAACCCAGAATAATTTAGCTGCTTTGGGGATCGACCCTGCCAAATATACCATTTACTATTTTGATTCGTTAACCTCAGCAAATGCAAACGGTCCGTCGATACCTCAAAATCAATTAAATTCTTTTACAAGTTCAGGAAACCAGACTATTTACATAAAAGCCGTACCTGTAAACAACAATGGCTTTTTCTGTAACAACTTAATCTCTTTCAATTTGCTGGTAACACCTGCTATCAACATTGTAAAACCTTCTGACATTAACATTTGCAACAATATTTCCGGAAGAGTCATGGTAGATTTAACTACTCAGGAAAGTACCATACTAAACGGACAAAACCCTTTAGATTACAAAATCAGATATTACACCAGCCAGGCAGCCGCAAACAGTGCTACAAATAACATAACAGATCCAAAGGCTTTCAATACTTCCACGGCGCAAACACCACAAACGATTTGGGTGCGGGTCGAAAACATTTCGAGTTCGGTTTGTTTTGCTACTGTCAATTTTAATATAAACATTTTTTCTCTTCCACCAGTAGATGATATTCCGGATGTAGTAGCCTGCAACAGCTACACTTTATCACCAATTACAGCTGGGGAATATTATACGGGACCAAATGGAACAGGTACTAAACTGAATCCCGAAGATATTATTACCAAAAGTGGAGCCTACTATATTTTCAACAGATCTGCAGCGAACGGTTGTACCAATGAGACTTCTTTTAATGTAATCCTGATATACGAACTTAGTTTTAAAAAAGAAGCCTGTGGTCAATATACGGTTCCGCGTGTAGCTGCCGGTGGTTTTTTTACTGCTTCCGGAGGACAGGGAAATGCTATTCCGGCAGGAACAATTTATACCACAAGTCAGACTATTTATTATTATGCCAGAATTAATGGAACAGTTTGTCGTGACGAAGCTTTATCCTTTGTTGTTTATCCTTTGCCTTTAGTGGATAAACCAGGTAATGTGGTGACTTGTAACTCTTATATTCTGCCTCCTTTAGTAAATGGGAATTATTACACGGCAACAGGAGGTAAAGGAACTCTTTTAAATGCCGGAACTACGATAACTTCAAGCCAGACAGTATTTGTTTTTGCAAATGACGGAAGGTGTACTAACGAATATTCCTTTAAAATCGACATTATCAATTCTGCTGCTTTTGTTCCAATTAGCAGATGTGGAAACTATGTTTTGCCACCCGTTGTAATAGGGGGTTATTATACTGCTCCTTCCGGGCAAGGGCAAAACATTCCTGCAGGAACCAACATTACCACTTCACAGACCGTGTATTATTATGCCGTCACCTCAACTTCTCCAAATTGTACCGATAACTTAAAATATGAAATTACTATAAAAACACTGCCACCGGTAGATAAGCCAGCCAATAGACTGGAATGTGAGCGTTATGTCCTGCCTCCTTTGTTAAATGGTAAATATTATACCAGAACCAACGGCGGAGGAACAGCATTAAAAGCCGGAGACGTTATCACCACAACGCAGACCATTTATGTGTATGCCGTTGGCCCTGAGTGTACAAACGAACATAGTTTTATTGTCGAAATCAGGAAACGCCCTTTGGTGGATAGTTTTACAGATGTCGTTAGCTGTACGGCTTTTAAACTTCCTGTATTGAAAAATGGAAAATACTATACCGCAACCGGAGGCCCGCATGGTTTAGGAACACAAATCGCCGAAGGAACACTCATAAACACAACACAGACTATTTATATCTATAATGAATGGGCAGATTTTGCGAGTTGCAGTAATGAGACTTTTTTTAAAGTCAATTATAACGGAATAGACGTTGGCACCTTTGCAAACATTAATGTTTGCGACAGCTATACCCTGCCTCCGTTACAGTTAGGTAATTATTATACACAGCCCGGAGGAAAAGGCACTGTTATCCCGGCAGGGACTATATTGCGAACCTCACAAACTATTTATGTTTACGCTGTTTCAGGGAACCGGTTAATTTGTACCAGCGAAAAAAGTTTTTCAGTTACCATTTCTGTAACACCAGTACTAAGCATTACACCCGACGTTGCAATTTGTCAAAAATATATACTGCCTGCCTTAACCGTTGGACGATATTACACTGGACCAAATGCAACCGGAACACAGCATTTTGCCGGAGAGCAGATAACTTCCAGTCAAAAAATGTACATCTACGCCTCAGCAGCAACCAATGCCAGTTGCTTTTCACAGGATGATTTTGATATTACGATTTATCCATTAAAAAACTTTACCGTACAAAGCGCAATCATCTGTGTCGATTATGAAACAGGAGCCGCACTCAATTCAGTACAGCTGAACTCCGGAATAACTTCAAACGATTACACCGTTGAATGGTATCTAAACGGCAATAAAGTAGGCACAGGATTTACCTATACTGCTATTCAGGAAGGTACTTATACCGTTATCCCTGTCAAAAACACACCCGATATTGGCAGTGACTGCGGCTATAGTCCTGCAACCGTTACGGTCGAAAAATCCAGTCCAGCCGTTGCAACCGTAACAGTGTCTGATAGTTTTGCGGAGACTATTGATATTATTGTAAATCTAATTAGTGGTTTTGGAACATACGAATATCAACTCGACGATGGTGATTTTCAAACCAGCAATGTTTTCTCTGATGTAGATTCAGGAGAACACGCTATTACGATAAGAGATACCAAAGCAAATTGCGACAATTTGATTTTATTTGCCAAGGTGCTCAAATACCCTAAATTTTTCACACCCAACAATGATGGGTACAATGACACCTGGAACATTCCCGATCTCGCTTTTCAGCCCGAGGCCGTGATCAATATTTATGACCGCTATGGCAAATTCTTAAAACGAATCAGTCCTGCAGGTCCTGGTTGGGACGGTAATTACAACGGAGGCCCGCTTCCTACTACCGACTATTGGTTTGACGTTACTTATACTCTAAACGGAACATCCCAGGTATTCAGAGCTCATTTTAGCATGAAACGATAATTATTTGGACCTGCCACCATCCCGATAGCTATCGGGAGCGTTACTTCGGTAACCTGCTCCCATCCTTCACGCGGTTATAAGAACATTTGTAAGTTTGAGATTATTATTTTTTTATATTTGGGAAAAAGTAAAAAATTGATGTATACATCTAATTTTGGGTAGATTGGCGCTATTTTGTAGTGGCTTATATACGAGTTATACGTCAGTGTAAAAAGAACATAGATGAAAATATTAGCAATTATATTAATTTTATTATTCAATATTTCCTGCAAAAACAAGGAAACAAAATCAGTTAAAAAAGTAGATAATTTCAAAGAAATAGAAAAGACAATTTCTGAGAATAAAAATAAATCTGACACTACTGATATTAAAAATTACCCAAATGAAGTAATGAATGAAAAAGACATTCTTTTTAATGGAAGCCTAAAAAGATATTTTACTATTAACGAGTTCGAAAAAGTATTTGGAGTAAATGATAGTATTAAATTAGTCTCAGAAGAGGAACCTTGTTATACAATTTTTGAAAATGAAGATGGAAGTGTTGATCCGGAAGACAAATATCTTTATAAAGATGGTTCACGATTTGAAAACTCAAAAGACAAGGTAGCCGTGGATGAATTTAGATTTACAAAAAGTAATTTTATTTTATTTAAAGGGATAAAATTAAAATCAACTACATCAATAAGTGAACTTCAAAAGCTCTTTCCAAATGCAACTAGAAATATTGGGAAGATTGATGTTTACGGAGAGGGCAAGCTAAAAGTAATTCATCTAAGAGAGGATGACAAAAATACTTCTGACGGACATATAAAAATATTTATTAAAAATGATAAATTATACTTTATGCATTGGTGGTACCCTTGTTAAAACCTCACTCTGATATTCGTTTGCAACGAGTACCTACATAAATTAAAACTATATCGTAGCGTTTGTAACTCGGCTCCTGAAACAGATTTTTTTTAAAAGCCGCGTTGCAAACGCTTTAATTGTGTACACAAATAACGGGTACATTTTATATTAGCTTTTTCAATGTAAAAAATACTCAAAATACAAGTCTCGCAAAATTTGCAAATTCAGGAGAAAACCTATTTTATACTATTTTAGTATAGTCGATAATATTCACTTTCATAAGATGCTAACTGAACGAGATACTGAAACATTAGTATTAATTTGGAAACCATCTATCAATCAAAGTTTTTATTTCCAATTTAGCATTTTCAAGAATTGAATTTAATTGGTCTCTATTTTGGTCAACCCCAAAAGCTGAAATCTGTTCTGAAGAGATACCCATAAAATCAAAATTTTGTTTTATTGTAGATGACGCAAATTCCCTGATAGTATCGGAATTATTATAATCGAATCCACTCACTACTATTGATAAAGCTTTTTTATCTTTACAAAGACCACTAAAGCCTGTTTCAGGGCTAAAAGAAAATGTCTTATCACTAACGACAATAGCATCTATCCAGGCCTTTACCGTGGCTGGCATTGTAAAATTGTAAATAGGAAAAGCCAATACGATATTATCAGCTGCAATAACTTCATCTATAAGTTTATGATGATTAGACAGTGTTAAGAGTTCTGTTTCTGAAAAATCTCTTTTACCCATATTCCATTCCATTATTAAATTCAAGTTTTTTTCTAGTAATAATTCAGGTGGAGTTTCAGTTAAATTTAAATGTTTTATTTCTGTTTTTCCTTTTGCCAGTTCTACAAATTCATCAAATAAAATTTTTGTGTAGGAGCCTTTTCTGGGTGTGTAGTTTATTACTAATGTTTTTGTCATTTTATTTTTTTTAATAGTTTATTACTAATTTTTTTGTCATTCTTTTTACAAATATAGAATCAACACATTGATAATTTTAATTATTTTTGTTTGCTTATTTATAATATATGTTATGATTAATTTAGAATGGTTGAGAACTTTTAGCGCTATTTATGAATGCAACAACATTACAGAAGCTTCAAAAAAATTAAATATGACTCAGCCTGGAGTTAGTAAACATTTATCTGCTCTGGAAAGCCATATTGGAAAAAAACTATTTGAAAGAACTACCCGGAAATTAGAACCTACTGAATATGGAAAATTTTTATATTCACAAATTAATAATCCATTAAGTGAATTAGAAAAGGTAGAATATTATTCAGGTCAAAGAGCAAAAAAACAACGATCTGCAATAACAATTGGTTGTACTACAGACTTTTTCAGGAAAGAATTAATACATGATATTTATACTTTTGACATGTATATAGTGACCCAATTTGGAAATGAAAAAGAATTGATTGAAGCTCTTGAAACGGAAAAAATTCAATTATTGGTTGGAATAAAAAAACACGATACTTACGAACATCAATTCACATACTTAAAGAATGAAGAGTTAGAATTAATTTGCTCCAATTCTATTGTTATTCCGGAGAATATTGAAAAAAATGATACCCAATTCATCACATGGCTACAAAAGCAAACCTGGTTTACATATGATAATAACCAAGATGATATAAAAAAGTTCTGGGATTCCAGATTTAATACTAATCCAAGAATAGTTCCAAGATATATTTTACCCTCTTATCTGGACATCATAGAAACTTTAAAAAATAATAGCGGATTTAGTATCGTTCCTAAACATTTATGTGATGAAGAGTTAGACAAAAATTTAATTAAAACACCAATTCAGTCTTCTAAAATAATAGAGCAAAAACTATTTTATTCATTCAAGCTGAAGAATAATAACCTGAAAGAAATTAACCTTTTTATAGAAAAGATGAAAAAAACTAATTTACCACCTTATTAAATTAGTTTTTAAGAACACACCTAATACTATACAAAAGCTTTATTTTGTTTACACAAATAACGGGTATTTGTTACAAACAAAGCGCCAGACAAAATATTATGAAGCTGAGTTTACAATCGAATTTCCCGAAGAAAAAATTGGCAGAATACTTGATTTTACTTTCAAAGACGTAAAAATCGCAAAGGCAAAAAGCAGACTGGTCTAATATCTTTTTTTTGTAAACACATGATCATAAAAGACCAATATTCGCTTTTTTGTAGGTTTGCTATTATTATTTTCTATATTTGAAACAGTAAAAAAACTTCTCAATTCTTTCCTAATTTAGGTATATAGAAGTTGTGTTATATTACAAAAATAAACGAAGAACATTCTTCAAAAAAGAAAATTAATTTTAAAAACAAATCAAAATGGGATTTTTAGATTCACTCAAAGATTCACTTAAGTTTCCAAGGTTTTCGGAAAAATACGAAATGGGTTTTCCTGATATAAGTAGCGGTGAGAAACCAGTTATAATTCAATTCAGAGAAAATGAAGTAGAATTTAAAATATTGACAGGATTTACATCTGTAAAAAAAATTATTAAACCAGATGACATAATAGAAGTTGGATTAAATCAAGAATCTTACAGATCGGCAGGAAAAGCAGTTACAGGGGCTGTTATTGGTGGAATTTTAACTGGTGGAATTGGATTATTAGCTGGTGCTGCTATAGGTGGAAAAAGAAGAAAAGAAAATCAATTGACACTAATAGTAAATAATAACGGAAACGAATGTGACATTTTTTTAAAACAGAGTAAAGATATTCCAAAAATATATTCAGAATTAAAAAGATTGTTAAGTAAACAAACAGCAAAACCTATTTCAAAAGAGTCAGAGAATTCAAACAATGAAACTAAATCAAATTTAGCCGAAGACTTAGAAAAACTACACAACTTACTTGAAAAAGGAATTTTGACACAAGAAGAGTTTAATGAGCAAAAAAGAAAAATGCTAGAATAAGAAAATATGAATATTTCCTTTTAGCCCACTTTGGTGCTCGTTTGTAAAGAGTAACTATATAAGTTAAAAACTATATAATAGCGTTTGGAATGCGACTCCTGAAAAAAAATCATCTTTTAAGCTGATAATTTATCTAAAAAGCCACATTCCAAACGTTTTATTTTGTTTACTCAAGTAAAAGTACTCTTTACAAACGAACACCAGACTCTGGATTACAGTGGCTATTGGTGTAATTATAACTATCAATTAATTTTTATCTCTAAACAATTCAATTCTCAAAATGAAAAAACTACTATTACTTACTTATTTGTTTTTATCAATTTCGGCACAATCTCAGAAAGTATCACCATATTACCCAGCAAAGCATGTTGTAGATGACCCTTCTACTTTTACAAGCCAAATAACTTATTTTGATATGAATTACATTACAAATAATATCAGTGAGTTTCTTACTTATAGTATGTATATGGTTTTAACAAAAAGTGATGATAGTAAATTACTTTATGATGGTGGATCTTATACAATAACCTACACTGATAAATTTGCTCAGTCAGGAAATAAAAAACTTATTTTTGATTACAGCATTGGAAAGGTTGACGATGTTTATACAATTAAATCTTTGAAAATTACAGGATCAGAAGATAGGTTAATTACTTTCTTTGTAGAGTTTTGGCAAACAACTAAAAACTTTACAGCTCCTGCAGGCAATTCGGATGTATCACTTTTAACAGGTCAGGATGTTGCAAAATTTTATTTTAACAAAGGCAAGCCTTATATAACTGTTACAAATAATACCTTTAAATCAATAGAAGAATTTAAAGAATATTTCCATAAACTAAAAGGTTAGAAACCCAAAGCCATCTCGCTGGCACTAGCGTCCCCTTGTGAATGCAAAGTATTTTTTACTAGTTATTTTCAAATAATAACAAAAAAGCCAAGTATCTCCTTATAGCCCTGATTGCAGTGAAAATCCTTTTGTGCCGGTGTTCGGCGCAAAAGATTATAATGAAAAGCGGGACCAATGCCCACAAAAAAACCAAATCTTTCCGCTTCAAATCAATAATCGAACTTCGTTTATAGTTATTAAATCCTCAACTTCGTACCTTTGCAGCCTTGGTAAATCCAAAAAGCAATAGAAACAACATGATCGAAGATAAAAACCCACAACGTACCAGTATAGCGCAATTAGGCGAGTTTGGTTTAATAGAACATTTAACCAGACATTTTGATGTAAAACAAGAATCGACTTTAAAAAGCATTGGCGATGATGCAGCTGTCCTTGATTTCAAGGATAAAAAAGTGGTGGTTTCGACCGATTTACTGATTGAAGGCGTGCATTTTGATTTGGCTTACATGCCTTTGAAACACCTAGGATACAAATCTGTTGTAGTAAATGTGTCTGACATTTGCGCCATGAATGCAAAACCAACGCAAATAACGGTTTCTGTAGCCGTTTCTAATCGTTTCCCTCTGGAAGCCTTAGAAGAATTATTTGAAGGAATTACACGTGCTGCAAATGAATATAAAGTAGATGTTATTGGCGGAGACACCACCTCATCTCAAAAAGGATTGATTATTAGCATCACGGCAATTGGTGAAGCATATGCTGATGAAATTGTGTACCGAAACGGTGCCAAACAAACCGATTTGTTAGTGGTAACCGGAGATATTGGCGCTGCCTATATGGGATTGCAGGTTTTGGAACGCGAAAAACAGGTTTTTCAGGTAAACCCAAACAATCAGCCTGATTTGGATCCTTACACATATCTTGTTGAAAGACAATTAAAACCGGAAGCCCGAAAAGATGTCCGAACACTTTTGCATGCTCTCGAAATTAAACCGACTTCGATGATTGATATTTCTGACGGACTTTCATCTGAAATCATTCATTTGTGCAAGCAGTCAAAAGTGGGCTGTAACTTATATGAAGACAAACTGCCTTTGGACCCTCAGTTTATTTCGACTTGTGAGGAGTTTAATATTGACAGTACAACTGTTGCGATTAATGGCGGTGAAGATTATGAACTGCTTTTTACAATCGACATTAATGATTTTGACAAAATAAAAGGAAATCCAAATTTCTCTATAATTGGCCACATGACAGATGAAAGCGAAGGAATTCATCTGGTGACAAGAGCGAATACCAAAATTGCCTTAAAAGCTCGTGGCTGGGATGCCCTGAGTGAGTAATTTTAAAAATTTCAAATAAAAAAATTCCAAATTCCAACGATACAATATATTGGAATTTGGAATTTTTATTTTTTGGATTTCACTTTAAAAAAGCCCCTTGTTTTTGGCTTCTTTTACCAAATCATCGTCTGAATCCGTTTTTATTTTGAGAAGCTCTTTAAGTCCCTTTTTTCTTCTTCTTATGGCATTGATAGAAATAGGAATATAATGCGGCATTTCTTCTTCAGAAGTTCCTTTAGACAAATGAAATAAAATCTGTTTGTCGAATTCATCAACTTCAATAGCATTATGAAGCGACTGGTTGAGCATTTTCTGAACGGACTGACTATAATATTTGTCGCTTTTCATTACTTTATCAAAAGCAAAAAGCAATTCATCAAATGTCAGGTCATTTTTAATAATAAGGCCATTGGGCTGTATGGTACGGATGATGGTTTTAATTTTGAGCAATTCGGTATACATGGTCAGCAGGATAATCTTGCAGTTTGGCATGTATTCCAGGATTAGTTTTGCGATATCCTCTCCTGAAAAAATTTCTTTTTCATCATAAGCAGGCATGCTGATATCTAAAAATGCAATATCGAAAGGAATAGTTTCAGGGTTGGTAATAATTTCATAAGCCGATTTACAATCTTTGGCCTGCGAAATCAAAAATTCATGGGTTTCAGGATTATAACGTGTTATAGCATTTTTATAACCTTCAATAATAAACGGATGGTCGTCTACAATTAAAATATTGCTTATTTGCTTAAGCGATGGTGGTAAATCAGCTTTCATTATGAATTTTATTTATTTTTTGATCTATTGGTATCTTTACCAAAATAGCAGTTCCTTCACCCTTTGCCGAGTTTATTTCAACATTTCCGTCACATTCTGCTGTTCTGTAAATTATATTTTGCAGCCCAATTCCTTTTTTGGTTTTATGGGCATTAAACCCTATTCCATCATCGGATATTGATAAAACTAAATAATTGATCTCACTTTTAAATTCAACAGTAATTGTTTTTGCCTTTGCATATTTATTACAATTCTGAAGTGCTTCCTGAATTATTCTGTATAAATTAATTTTTACAACATTGCTTACCAAATCCCATTTGATATTGGAGTCAATGTTATAAACCAGTCTGGTATTGAATGTATTTGACTGATTTTGAAACAGCTTTTCCAAAATCGCAACAAAATTATTAATCAACCCGGATTTTTCTTTGTTCAAATCATGCGAAATTTCCCGGATATCCTGTTCAATCTCTTTTAATTCAAGCAGATACTTTTTTCTTTTATCAGCTGCAGTTTCCTCATCTAGTTTATCCAGACTGTCTAAACTGATCCTGACACCAAACATTCTTCCTAAAACTCCATCATGCAGCTCCTGTGCTACTTTTTTCTTTTCCCTGATTCGCATGGTTTCGATTGCGTTTTGCTGCGAAATCATCAAATTATAAATATCCTCGTTTGCAATTTGCTGTTGCTGCTTGAAAAGCAATTCCCTGTTTCTTGCCTGCTGTGTTTTGTAAATGTAAAAAAACAAACCTATCAGCGAAAGAATACTAAAAACATACACCAAAGTCCTGTTCTGTATTTCTAAACTCGAATTTTCGCTTTTTATTTCATTGGTTTCATATTCTATTCGGGTAAATTTATCTCCCATTTTACGTTCAGCCATTTGCAGACTGTCATTTATGCGAATATAATCTTCTGAAAATTTTGAAGCTTTTTTGGGATGAATTAAAGATAACTGCTTCAAAGCAGCAAGTACATTACGATAATTTTTAGTGCGTTTTGACACTATAAGTGCCTGATTTGAATAGTGTAAAGCTTTAGCAGTATCTTTCTTTGCTGCAAAGTACTCAGATAAATGCATTTTACTCGCTGTTATACCTGCTGTCAGTTTTAAACTATCCCTTATTTTGAGTGCCTTGTAAAATAAACCAGGAAGCGATTTGCTTTGATTTAATTTAAACTGCGAATACGCTAAATTATCCATCAGAATCGCATACAATTCAGGTTTTTGATTAAAGAGGTTTTTTTCTTTTAATCCTTCCTGAAAATAAAAATTAGCTTTTTTGTAATCGTTAAGGTTTTGATATACGAATCCAAGGTTGTTTAATGACGTTGCTTTTGACTGGAACTCAGCCGGAATGATCTTATCATCTATACTCGCAATCGCTTTATTATGAAATTCAATCGCCTTTTCATACTCACCCAATTCATTGTATAGAATTCCAAGCAGGTTATAAGCCTCATATAAAATATCATTATTGTTTTTCCCCCTAATGACCCTTAAGGCATTGAAAATAGCCTTCTCACTGCCGTAAAAATCTCCTTCGTTATATTGCAGTAAAGCTTTGCTAAGTCTTGTTTTAGCTAAATTATAATAGTCATTACTTGCTAAATATAATTTTTCGGCTTTATAATAAAAGGCAAATGCACTGTCTGAAGATGTTTGAGAACTGTAATAATCCCCTAAATAAATATAAGCTTTAGACATTGAAACCGAATCCTTTGCTTTCTCAGCTTTTTCTAAGACAATTTTAACGGTTTTATTATAGTTATTCCAATCTCTCATATTAAAATAACGATTGGCTACCTTAAAAAGATTTACCCTTTTCATTGAATCATCAGGCTGGCTCATAATGACTTCAAAAGCTTTTTGATTGTACTTTTGCTTTATCGCGACGGGTAGTTTGTATTCGTTAGCCAATGACAAATACAGATCAAGACTATCTCTTGACTGACTGGATACACGAGTGTTTTCATTTTGCTTTGTACAGCCAATAAAAAATAGAAGTAATATCAGATAGTTTTTTTTCAATTCTGTCTTAAAAATTTACTCAAAAATACAAAACTATACATTAGACATAAAGAAAAAGACCGTCTAATTTAGACGGTCCTCTCTATATTTAAATGAATTACAGCTAATTAATCCACTTTTCTGCTTTGTCCTGCTGACTGATTTCCGTCAATGCTTAGTTTTTGATTTGATAAATCAGAACCCATCATATCCACTTTTCTGCTTTGTCCTGCTGACTGATTTCCATCAATACCAATTGTTGTATTGTTTACTATAATATCATTAGTAGTTTTTGCAGAAGTATTAAAAGAAGTTAATACCATTACTAAAGAAAATAATCCAGTTGTTAAAGCTAATTTTTTCATGATTGTCGAGTTTTATATTGTTATACTTTTTACTTTTTTTATCCCGTTTTGTTCGGAATTCTTTGGTAAAACTAAACAGTTAAGCGCAACAATCACCTAAAAAAAATGCGTTTATGGTCAATGCTATCCGTTCATTAGTGAATGGATAGCAAATCAGGGCAGATGGTTTTATTTTAAGTTTCTATATAATTTTCATTGGCAAATTCACTAATTATAAAATCAACATTTGCTTTATAAGACTTTGAAAAAGGGAGTTTAATAGTCGTTTTTTTTATATAACATAAGGAGTTTCCTGTATGGATTCTTGAAATATAATTTCTATTTACGATATAACTATTATGAATTCTGATAAATGGATTTGACAAAACGGTTTCAAAATGTTTTAAGGTTTTAAAAGCCGTAATCATTTCTCCATTTTTCAGATGAATATCAGTCGAATTATTATCAGCCTGAAAATAACAGATTTCATTTGAATCAATATAACGGTGATCACCATATGATTTTACACATAAAATAAAGGATTTCCGGTTTTTATTGATTTGAATTCCTTCTTCCTGATTTTGTTTTTTTTCTTTTGGCTTGAGTTTCTGAACCAGAAGCACTTCATCCTCATTGTATAATTTATTCAATTTATGAATCAACTTTACCAGATCAATTGCTTCAATTGGTTTTAGAAAATAATCATTTACTTCATACTGAATACAATCAAACGCTAAATCTTTACTTTTTGTTGTGACAATAATTTTTGGCAGCTCTTTTAAATACATTAGTAAGCCATTAATTAAGCTCAGGGAGAGTCCGCTGGCTTTATCTTTGGGATCAATTTCTAAAAAAACCAGATCAGGCGTATGTTTTAAGATCAGGTTTATACCATCTGTATAATTGTCTGCAGAAGATATAAAATTCAGCTCTGAAAACTCATTTGCTAGTGTCCTGATTCTTTCAACACTTACCGGATCATCATCTAAAATAATGTAGGTGTAATTCATTGCTTTTGGATTAAATTTTGGGGTTAATCTTAAATTTGGAGCTATTTTTTCTTAAAAGAGAACATCTAAAGTTATAAAAAATATTGAAATACCTGTCCACATAAACAAAAAACACTTGAGTTAAACGTATAAAAAAATCCCAAACTCCTATTCGGAATTTGGGATTTAATATGTTGAAAATTAAAAAATTACATTTTCATCAACCAGTTTTTCATCGAAACTTCGTTTTCAATAATATCTCTTAATTCAGAAATTTTCACACGATCTTGTTTCATGGTATCCCTATGACGAATTGTTACCGTTTCGTCTTCAATAGTTTGATGATCTACTGTTATACAGAATGGCGTTCCAAGAGCATCTGCTCTTCTGTAACGACGTCCTACAGCATCTTTTTCATCATACGCTACATTGAAATCCCATTTTAAATCTTCAATGATTTTTTTAGAAATTTCTGGTAATCCGTCTCTTTTAATCAATGGTAAAACTGCTGCTTTTGTTGGAGCTAGAACTGCCGGTAATTTCAGCACTGTTCTTGTGGATCCGTCCTCTAAAACTTCTTCCTGCAACGATGTTGCAAAAACAGCTAAAAACATACGATCCAGACCTACAGAGGTCTCTACAACATACGGAACATAGTTCTCATTCAGTTCCGGATCAAAATATTGCAGTTTTCTTCCGGAATATTGTTCATGTGCTTTTAAATCAAAATCGGTACGGGAGTGAATTCCTTCTAATTCTTTAAACCCAAATGGGAAGTTAAATTCAATGTCTGCAGCGGCATTAGCGTAGTGCGCTAATTTTTCGTGATCGTGAAAACGGTAATTCTCTTTTCCTAATCCTAAAGACAAATGCCATTTCAAACGTGCTTCTTTCCAGTGGTGGTACCATTGCATTTCTTCACCCGGACGCACAAAAAACTGCATTTCCATTTGTTCAAATTCACGCATACGGAAAATAAATTGTCTTGCCACAATTTCGTTTCTAAAGGCTTTACCGGTTTGGGCAATTCCAAAAGGAACTTTCATACGGCCAGATTTCTGTACATTCAGGAAATTTACAAAAATACCCTGAGCCGTTTCCGGACGCAAATATAAATCCATTGCAGAATCTGCAGAAGCTCCAAGTTTTGTTCCGAACATCAGGTTAAACTGCTTCACATCTGTCCAGTTTTTAGAACCGGTTTCAGGATCAGCAATCTCCAATTCTTCAATTAAGGCTTTTACATCCTGAAGATCTTCACTCATTCCTTTTGCAAGCCTTGCCAAAATTTCTTTCTTTTTTGAAAGATATTCTACAACACGTGCATTGGTTGTAACAAATTCTTCTTCATTAAAAGCATCTCCAAAACGAGCTTTTGCTTTTTCGATTTCTTTTTGAGCTTTTTGATTTAACTTTTCAGCATAATCTTCAACCAGGACGTCTGCTCTATATCTTTTTTTCGAATCTTTATTATCAATTAACGGATCATTGAAGGCATCAACGTGGCCTGAAGCTTTCCAGGTTGTTGGATGCATCAATATTGCAGCATCAAGGCCCACAATATTTTCATTCATCTGAACCATTGATTTCCACCAATATTCACGGATATTCTTTTTTAATTCGACGCCATTTTGTGCATAATCATATACAGCACTCAGTCCATCGTATACTTCGCTTGACGGAAAAATAAATCCGTACTCTTTTGCGTGCGAAACCACATTCTTAAATAAATCTTCTTGTTTTGCCATAGTGATGCAAAAATATAAAAAGTGAGTTTAAAAAAAAGAAAAATAGTTGAAGATTGCCCATTGATTACTAAATTTTTAGTAATAAACAACGGTTTTTCGGTTTCAGAATAAAAATTTATATTTTTTATAATTAAGAGGCTGCTTATTTTGCTTTTCTAACTATTCAGTTACACTTAAAATGGATCTATAGGCTACTATTCAAAATTAATTTCAATTGCATTAAAATATTTTTTAAGAATAAAAATAGCAATCAATTGTATTTTTTGACGCTTTTATCTTACATTTATTTTTTTTAAATAGTTACAAAATGCTTGAGTCTTTAAAAAATCTCTTTTTTCCTAAAGTTTGCGCCGGCTGCCATTCGCTTTTAATGACAAATGAAAATGTCTTATGTACCAGCTGTCGCCATGAAATGCCTTTGACACAATACTATTTAGATACTAATAATGAAGCAGTCAAGAAATTTTATGGAAAAATTGACATTGAACATGCATCGGCATTTTTGTATTTCAACAAAAAAGGAATTGTACAGGAGCTGATACACAATCTGAAATACAAAGGATATGAAGAAATTGGAACCGTCCTGGGAGAGTGGTATGTGGAAGATTTAAAAACCATTCAGCCTAAAGTACCTTTTGATGCTGTAATTCCTGTACCGCTACATCGAAAGAAATTTAAGGAACGGGGCTATAATCAGATAGCTACTTTTGGAAATGCTTTGTCCAAAGGATTGGGTATAGACTATAATGAAACTATTTTGTTTCGGAAGAAATATTCTAAAACCCAATCCAAAAAGAATCTTTTGGGAAGATCAGAAGGAATAGAAAATTTATTTGATGTGTATTTTTCAGAAGAAAATCATAACAAACATTTCTTGCTTGTTGATGATGTTCTCACAACAGGTGCCACATTAGAAGCCTGCTCACGGGCATTACTCAAAATTCCAGGAGCAAAAATCAGCATTGTATGTATGGCAATGGCTAATTCTTAAATTAGTTTATCAGTATCTTTTTGACAATCTTTTTACTGCCATTAAGGATGGTTACTAAATATAATCCGGCAGATGCTTTTTTTAACTGAATGTTTTGATTAAAATAAGCTCCTTTACCAAAATTTTCATCATATACATTTTGGCCAAGGATATCATGTACTAATACTTCTACATCTTTAGTAGGGTCACATTCAAACTGAACAGTAAAATTACCATTATTTGGATTTGGATATAATGCAAAATCCACGTTTTCGAATTCAGAATCATCCAGAGTAAATGTCTGACTGCAAATAGTTACAGATGCCGAATTTATAGTTCCGAAACGTCCCGAAACAGCATCACGAACCTCAAATTTCCATGTCCCCTGAGGATTTTGCCCTTTAAATGCATTTAAAAATTCTGCCGGCACAACCATCTGACTCGTTGTATTAGAACAATCTAATTCGGTCCCTGAATCATCGTAATTCAGTGTTAAAGTAGCATTAGTGCTGCCACAATTTTTATCAAACAATTTTACGACTGTTCCAAGTGGACTTACTATTTGAATTTCTAAATCTGAAAACCTTTCGTGTGTTACATTTACTGCGACTTTTACATCAGAAACTATTCCTGTGGAAGCAGGCACATTTACTGTTTTTGTAGTAAAGGAAGATCCAAACGGTATAGTAAAAGAACTTCCGAAACTATAAGAATCGCAAGTCGTTGCTGATGTATAACCTATAGCAAAAGGACTAGCATTTAAGGCATAATAAATGTTACCGACTGGCTCAATTAGCAGCCTGCAATTTGTAGCGGTAATATCAGAAGGTACTGTTATGGTCTGTGAGCCATCGTTTGGTGTATTTGCTTCAAGAATGACAGGAAAAGTCAAACCTCCATCTATAGACAATTTAATATTTACATTGTTGGAACCGGACAATGTATTCGTATTCTTTACATCCCAGTTTATGGTCTGAAAAGAACCTTTTTGCCACCCTATATCATTGGTGTTTTGTGAAGTTACTGCAAACGGGCCAACCGTAGTATTTACGGTAACAATCATGTTATCAGTATTAGTCTGAGGTATTGTTAAGGCTGCATTATCTCTTCCTGTAAGTGAAAAATGCAAAGTTCTTGCGACTGACGAAACTGATTCCCAGGTTGTGGTTAGCCTATTTTGAAGTACTGTATTTAAGCTTGGCATATACCTGACAGGGGAATTGTTTGGCGGAAGAGATCGAAATAATGGTCCGTCTGGTTTAGCCGGATAAGCAATACTATTACTTCCGGATGTAGTGGTCGAACTATCATTTTGCTCCCAGCAATAAGTAACAGTATCGCCATCAGGATCAGAGCCTGTTCCCGTTAAAATAAATGGGGTGTTAAACGGAATGGTATAATCGGAACCTGCACTTACGACCGGTGGATTATTATTGATTGGCGAACTAACCGGACATGATTTAGTAGCAAGATTATCCTGGATTTGTAAAATACTTGTATAGGCAAAGTAATCATCCGAAATATTTTGAATATCATAATCATTTGTTACACCTGCATATCCCATAATAGTAGAACCGCTACCCGGTTCTACATTTGTTCCTGTGCCTTCAATTTCATGAGAAAAAGTATGGGTACCTCCTAACTGATGTCCCATTTCATGTGCTACAAAATCGATATCAAATGTATTACCTTCAGGAATTCCATCTGAAGGAGAGGTATAAGCACTACCTTTTGCCTGGTCATCTGACGTAGAAACAGGATTATCACATACACAGCCTATACAACCCGCATCGCCTCCGCCTCCTGAACGGCCAAATAAATGCCCAATATCATACCCACTGTTGCCAATAACCGTAGTTAATGTTTGCTGAACTTCTAAGTTCCAGGCACCATTTGCACCCTGCGGTGCATTAGAATAAGGATCTGTCGCCGCATTGGTGTAGATAATGTCTAAATTATTTGGTATTATAGTTAATTGTACAGCTAAATCTTTATTAAAAACCGCATTTACTCTTGTCATAGTGGCATTCATTCCGGCTAATGCGCCTGCTTTTGTACCTCCAAAAAATGAAGCGTACTCACCTGTACATGATAAGGCAAGCCGAAGTGTTTTTAAGGTTTTAGTATTAGAAGCTGTTTTTGCTGTTTTATTAGAAGCTGTTTTATTAGTTTCCCCTTTTGTTTTACAAATCAGCGATTTTGAAGTATTTTTATTTTTAGATGTAAACAATACATATTGTGACTTATTCTCTGGATTTTGCTCAATAAATTCAGATGAATTGTCTGAGCGAAGTACCATGGTCTGAACCCCTATTGGAGCTACACTGAAATGAATTTTTGCTGTTTTATCGTCTAATCCCGTACCTGAATAAGCTCTTATTTCAGGATATTTAGCCTGCAATTCCGGATCAAAATTGGAAGATTCCCAAACCATAAACCGCTCTAAAACACCCTCAGCATTTGGAACCGTGATTTCAGAAAAGGCACTTTTTGCCGTTTTGCCTGAATCTGCAATTTTCTGAATTAAAAGATTTTCATTCAGTTTATAATATAGCTTTTCCTGATTAAGAACGTTTCCTGTTTTTTTTGCCGAAACCGAATTCACTTTCTCCCAAAGAACATTGGTTTGCGCGTGAACTGTAATACAGAAAAAGATAGAAAGCAGAATTAGTAGCTGTTTTTTCATAATCAAGGGGGTTATTTAGAGAATCAAAATTAAATTAATTAAGTCAAATTCTTCCCTATTCTCGACAGATATTTATTTTGAATCGACAAATTACTCCTTTTTCACAAAAACTAAAAGAATCAAATTAAAAATCAATTCAGGTTATTATCAGATTTAAAATAGATAGTATAAATTTGCAGCATCTTAAATAATTTGTTTTGAAGCTCTTTCATTCTATTAACGATTTCCACTCGGCCAAGAAAACGATTTTAACTCTTGGCACTTTTGATGGCGTACATATTGGTCATAAAAAAATTCTGGAAAGAATTACTCAAAACACTGAAAACGGACAATATGAAAGTCTTGTTCTTACCTTTTTTCCACATCCCAGAATGGTCCTTCAGGAAAAATCAGAAATAAAACTTTTAAATACGATTCAGGAAAAATCTAAACTTCTGGAAGCAACCGGAATTGAAAACCTTGTTATTCATCCATTTAATGAAAGTTTTTCAAGATTAACTGCCGAAGAATTTGTGCGCTCCATTTTAGTAGATCAGTTTCATATCCATAAAATAATTATTGGCCACGACCATCGTTTTGGGAGAAACAGAACAGCCAATATTGATAATTTAATCGCTTTTGGAGCTGAATATGGTTTTGAAGTGGAACAAATTTCGGCTCAGGAAATTCAGGATGTTTCAGTAAGTTCTACCAAAATCAGGAAAGCATTGCAGGAAGGAAGTATGGCTTTAGCCAATGAATATCTGGGTTATACTTATTTTCTAACTGGTGATGTCGTAAAAGGAAAGCAGCTTGGAAGAACAATTGGTTTCCCAACAGCAAACATTCAAATTGAAGAAGATTACAAGTTAATTCCAAAAACCGGTGTTTATGTGGTTAAAACCTTAATCAATCAAAAAGAAATTTTCGGAATGATGAATATCGGTTTCAATCCCACTGTAAATGGGCAAAAGCAGACCATCGAAGTAAATCTTTTTGACTTCGAAGCTGACATTTATGGAGAAAAACTTGAAATTTCGTTATTAAAATACCTTCGCGAAGAACAAAAATTTGGATCGGTTGATTTGTTGAAAGAACAGTTAAATCTGGACAAACAAACGGCATTAGAATTCATAAGCAAAACTAAAAAACTCTAACACTATACTTTTCGTTATTTTTAAATCATTGTATTTATTTTTTTAGTAAATTTAATATACTTTACTGTTTACCAAATATTTACTATTAACCGCTTTAAAAATAACCATCATGAAATTACCAAAAGAAATTGTCAACGGATCACTAATATTCCTTGGCATAGGCATTTATTTTTTATTGATGAATGTACTAGGTTTAGCCGATTTATTTTATTTACGTACCCTGAATGTATTGTTTATTTTTTACGGAGTAAACAGAACCATGCAGATGAACCTTCACGAAGGAGAAACTAATTTTGTATCCAATGCTGTTTCAGCTATGGCTACGTCTGTAGTTGGTGTATCGATGAGCGTTTTCGGTCTGTTAGTTTACAGCTATGCAAGAGGCGGAGATGCTTACGTTCAGTCTTTATCTGAGACTTTTATGTTTGGAGGAAATCCTTCAGTACCTACTTATTGCATCTGTTTATTATTTGAAGGACTTGCATCTTCAGTTATTGTTACCTTGATGATGATGTTATACTGGAACAACAAATATATAGCCGATTAAATTTTTAAAATATAAAAGGGTTATTAAGCACTCTAAAATCATAAAAAACTACAATTCTATGATTTTAGAGTGTTTCTTTTTTGAAAATAACTGCCAAATATTCATTTACAGCAATCACCATTGGTTGATTAGAACAATTTAACTACTTTTGAAGCTTCAAAAACAATGTAGCAATGAGCATTACAAAACACAACTGGACAAAAGACGAAATAATCGCCATATATAACAAACCTATGATGGACCTGCTGTATGAAGCAGCAACGATTCACAGACAAAAACACGATCCGAACGTAGTTCAGGTTTCTACATTATTATCTATTAAAACCGGAGGCTGTCCGGAAGATTGCGGGTATTGCCCACAAGCTGCACGTTATAACACAGGAGTTGAGGGAAATGATTTGATGAGCGTAAGCCAGGTAAAAGCTCAGGCCTTACGTGCCAAATCGAGCGGATCATCCCGTGTTTGTATGGGAGCTGCCTGGAGAAACGTAAAAGACGGTGAAGAATTCGATCAGGTTTTAGAAATGGTTCGTACCATCAATAAACTCGATATGGAAGTTTGCTGTACTTTGGGTATGATTACCGAAAATCAGGCACAGCGTCTGGCAGAAGCAGGATTATATGCTTACAATCACAACTTAGATACTTCTGAAGATTATTATAAAGATGTTATTTCAACACGTGCTTTTGAAGACCGTTTAGAAACCATTGAAAATGTTCGTAAAACTAACGTTACAGTTTGCAGCGGCGGAATTATCGGAATGGGGGAAAGTATAGAAGACAGAGCCGGAATGCTGGTTGCGCTTTCTACTTTAAACCCACAGCCGGAATCAGTACCAATTAATGCTTTGGTTGCCGTTGAAGGAACTCCGATGGAAGATGAAAAACCGGTTGAAATCTGGGAGATGATTCGTATGGTAGCCACTACCAGAATCGTAATGCCTGAAACCCAGGTACGTTTGTCTGCAGGAAGAACTAATATGAGCCGCGAAGGACAGGCAATGTGCTTTTTTGCAGGAGCTAATTCTATTTTTGCAGGAGACAAATTACTTACAACTCCTAATCCGGATGTAAACGAAGACATGAAAATGTTTGAAATGCTGGGATTGAATCCGCAAAAACCTTTTACAAAAGTATCACAACCTAAAACAGTTGAAGCTGCTGATTCGCAATTTGCTCCTTTAGGCGAAAAACCAAAATGGTCAAGACCTGGACACACTATTGAAAGAAATGTTGAAGCTTCGGGAAAACTAAAAGTTTAAGTTTTTTTTTCAACCCATAAAAAATGCTTTTGGCTCATTGTCAAAAGCATTTTTTTACGTTTTTATCATTTGAAATGGATTTCATTCCTTTAAATGAATTAGTAAAGTTATTTTTCTCATAGTACAAGTATATAATCTGCCGGTTCTATAGTGGCTTTGCTATTCGCAATCACGCATTGAAAACTATGCTTTTAGTTTTTTAACGTTTTATCTGCAACTATAATTCTCTCAAGCGCTTTTGGATTGTTATCGCTACATACATGATAAATCCTATCACCTTCAAATTCTATTTGATACTATAATGATCTTTTACATTTGTAGTATCATAAACATAATAAATACTTTTTCCACAAGATAATAAACTACAGCAAAGAAAAATAAGGGTCAACTTTTTCATTAATAATATACTATATGTTTATTTCTTTCTTTTAGGGCTATTCAAATTCAAATGCTGAATTTTTTTTCCAAATTTTGTATAATCAATTTTATCAACTTTTACCATATAAGGAGGGAACCATTTTATGCCATTTTCTTTAAAACCTTGTCCTTCTTTTAAATATTCAAAATCATTATCAGCGGTACTATAAATAGTATCACTTACTCCTCTACGATAAAGAACTGAGTAACCAGGTTTATCTACAAAATGTATAAAAAAGTGTTTAAATTCTGGTTCGTATCTGCTTCTAATATAACTTATATCAGATATACCCGAAACAAAGCTATAATGATTTTCATTTATATCTGTTGCAGATTTATCACTGTAGATATAAATATAACTATTCCTAGGATCACTTAGAGCCCAGTATTTATATGATGCTGCTCTGTAAATGATCTCTTTTTTACTTGTGATTTCTAAAGTACAATAACTGTAATGGTCTTCATCCTTACTAGTATCATAAACATAATAAATACTTTTTCCACAAGATAATACACCCAGATAAAGAGCTATTAATATTATTTTTTTCATTATTTTAGTTATTTAACTTCCTTAAAATAATTATTTTGCTTTCCAGTTTTTTGCATTTCACACCACTGCCATTGATAGTAAGATTTGCGTTCAAAATTAGAATTTGTGTTTCCACTGGAATCCTGATAGTAATCCATATAATTTTCTTGTGTTTTAGATAAGTTAGTTGCTTTACTATATATTTTTGCTTCTTCAGCATTCTTTCTTTCTATTTGTAACTGTACTAATTTTTCCTTTGCTTCATTTATTTTCATATCAATTTCAGTAATTGACATACTTGTTCTGTCAGAAGCAACATCAAGTGAGTTCGCTTCAATCGCAACGGCGCTTTCATTATCTGAATTTAGATGCCTGATAAAAGTACTTTCAAAGTATTCAATTTCAAATGAATTTTTCGAATCTATACAATGTTGTAATACTGAATATTTCCCTTTTAATCTTGAAAGCATCATAATTTCATTTTCATTAGCATTTGTCTTTTGATTTTTTTCAATATTCTTTTTTTGATTTTCTAATATTCTTATTTCTCCCAAATATCCTGTTTTTTTATCCCCTTCCAAAGAAGCGATTTCTTTCTCAATATCATCTTTATATCTTTTTCCACTTTCTTTTATGGAGTAAGTCCCTAAATCTTCACGATCAAAACTATGATGTAAGCTTAAACTGTGTCCTAATTCGTGAAGTATAACTGAATTTGCATCTTGACTTTTAATTGCAGATTCAAAAATATGTGCAATTCCTGAAGATATTGATGAGTATGCTAATACTTTGCTTTCTGGATTTTTCCCAGCATGAATATCGTTAGTATAAAAAAAATGTAGCATTCCAGCTTTGTTTAATCCAATGCTGTTACTACCAAATACTTCATAATTTGATTTTGAAATTTTATAAGCTTGATAAGCTTTTTGAACTTTAGGGTCATTCCACGCTTTTGTTGCAATTTTATCTTGATATTGTTTCATCGTGTATTTAGTATCACCATCTTTCTTAAAAGAATATTCTTTGTCAAACTGTATTAAAACCTCTTTCACCGACATCTTTAATCTCTCTTCAGCTTTCTTTTTTTCTATTCCTCCTTTTACAAGTGAAGCTGCATAACGTTCCTCAATTTTATCATTATAATCCCCCGTTGACTGATCGGTTTCACTATCTTTTTTTAAATACAGTTTACCATCTTCTTTTGTTGAGAGTAATCCTTTATTCTCAAACTCACTTTTATTTAAAGCAATTTTTTTTGTACTTAGAGCTAACTCTCCATAAATATATGCTTGATTAAAAGATTTGTTATTGAAATCCTTTACCAAATTTTGAATAAATGTGGTATGAGATATATCTGGTATTCCAAAATTTTCAGTTGATCCAAAACTTAATTCAACAGGTTGTATTATTGTCTTGTAAATCACTGCATTTGATTTTATAATCAATCTGCCCAATATTTGGGATTCCCCTTTTACCTTAGCTTCAATAAAAACATCTTTCTCGAAAGTACCTTTACACTCAATAATAAGTGGTTTTGCTTCTCCATTCAAAACCATATTTATAGTAGAAGAACCATTAATTATAATATTAGAATCAGAACATACAAATTCAATATTAGCATTGTTTGCCAATTGTGTAAGTACTTCTTCTGCTTTTACATAAAGCGTAACCTTGCTTTTTGCATTGTCTTGGTTACCCTCTACGTTAGGAGGCCAAATAGAAAGGTAAGCACATAGGTATTTCTTGATTCCTGAAATTACTTCTATTTTAGGCACTATGCCTTTTAAATCCTGATATTCTCCTATTAACCCTTCAGCGCAAACTTTTTTGTCGAATTTATCAAAACCAAATGATCCCTTATAAGAAGAATCTGCAACTCCATATTTCCCAACAGCATGTTCTTTTGATCGATAAAATTGAATACAACCAGCAAAAGTTATATTTTCTTTAATTTCTCTCTTCTTTCTCTCAGTTGGCTCATAATTCCCATAACTAATTCCCATCTACTTTTATTTTTTTTGCACTGTTAAACTGTAAATTACTTTCGGTAGCTTCTATCGTTACTTTTTTAGCGGTCATTGTAAAATTTCCAGCATAAATGATATCTGCTTTTTTAATGGTTATATGTATATTTTTAGCTTGCTTTATAATTGCCATAATTTTATCTTTTTTAACTAATTGTTTTTTCGCCACTATTCAATTGTACTACAGCTTTACTTTTTAAAAGCATATCTTCATCTGTACTGTGAACTGTGACTTTTTTAGAAAACACATCGGCGGTCTCTCCAATATCTCTTGTATAATCTTTCTCTACTATTTCTATCTTACTGTCTCCGCTTTCTATTATATCTCCAGCTGCATTTTGTGTAAGATCATGACCTGCCGTTTGAACTATATCTTTACTGGCATCAATTTCAATATTCTCACCTGCACTAACAGAAACATTTTTACCAGCAGTAATATTTACATTCTCCCCGGCATTCAAAGTAAAATTCTTTGGCGCATTCACATCAATATTTCCCTGACCATCCATTTTCCAGGTATTGCCGCTCGGGTCTTCAATCAGAATACTTCCCTCTCCGTCGTTCAAAATAATTTTAGTACCTGAACGTGTATGAATCGCTTTTACATTATTCTGACCGTCTGAATAACCGCTGGTAGCGCTTCCATTGTATTGTGTTCCCAAAATATACGGATTCTGTGCATTGCTTCCTTCAAAGCCTACCAAAACCTCTTCATCGATTTCCGGAATAAAATAAAAACCTTTTCCTGAACCTGAGTGTGGCTGTATCATACGAAGCCATTCGCTTGAATTGTTTCCGCCTGCCCAATTGAACTGTACTTTTACACGTCCTAATCCTTCCGGATCGTTGTTGTCTTTTACTTTCGCGGGCTGTGTTTCGGCTTTCGCAAATACATGTACATCTGTAAAATGTGGTGCTGCAACATCTGCCGGAATGGCCTTGAAATTACAGGAGTAATTTCCGTGGACCTGAGAGATGTGTGTTACTTCTGTCACGATCAGTTCATGTTCTACAGTTTGGTTTATGATGCTGAAAACCTGTCCAAGACCTAACGGAAAATAAGAGGTTCCGCTGTAATAAACACTATTGGCATCGCTGCCTGCTGTCTGCAGTTTGACCATTTCCTGGATTTCTTCGCTGCTTTGGGCATTGGTGGTGTAAGCTCCGTTATTAAGGTCGTTTTGGGTAACGGTTCCCTGATTATGTCCTACAACAGCAGAGAAGCTGTCTTTGCTTCCTGCTGAAGTTCTCAATGAGGAGTTACGGATATTGGCAGCACCATTGTAATCATACCCTCCCAAAGCAATTTTATGGGAAGCCATGTTGGTCTGGATTTTAAAACCATGCAGCGAAGATCCGTTGATGAGTTTTATTTTACTGGTTTTGGTTTGTCCGAACTGCATTCGCATTCCGTCAAAATAGAACCATTGTCCGTAACGTCTGGCCAATCGTTTTAAGAAATCAAAATTGGTTTCATTGTACTGCGCCAGATATTTGAATTCCTGAAGGTAAGTGGCTTTTATAGCATCTCTTTCGTAGAATTCTCCCGGACCTTCTGCTAAAATATCCAGCACGATATCATTCATGCCTCTTTGCTGATAGGTTCTTGATTTTTTCATGTCATCCAGAACGATAGTATGACTAATTCCTTTAACATGTAATCCTTCGGCGCTGCCATGAAGATCTATAGAAGATAGTTCTGTTATGATTCCTTTGCTCATTAACCGGATTCCGGTAAGGCTTTTAAAGGTAAAGATAACTTCGTCTCCAAGATACTTTCGCAATGCCTTTGCCTGATCTGCCGGATTGATGATCGCTTTGCCTGTATATTGCCATACAAAAGAAAAATGATGGTGATCTGCCATCTTTTGCGACAGTTCTAAATTATGATAAACCACGTTTTGGGTAAAACTCCCTATGCTGATATGTACCTGTTCTGAAAAATGTCCCATAAATGATTTGTTTAATTTATTAGTAAGATTTTATTGTAAAAATAGAACTTTAAATTACTTAAACAACGCATGCGTCGAAAAAGTATAGCTCTTTTATTACAGAACTCTACAGGCATTTACATTCAACTTGTCACACAAATTACTCGTTAGGCGAAAAACCTAAATGGTCAAGACCTGGACACACTATTGAAAGAAATATTGAACATTCGATTAAATCAAAAGTTTAAGATTTTCTGCCAACACTATAAATAAAAATGCTTTTGACTCATATTTGTCAAAAGCATTTTTTTATTTCAATCATTTGAAATCGTTTCTCTTAATTTATTTCCGAGTTTTTCAAATTCTCTAAAAGTATTTCCCGAACTTAATTCTTTGTCGACATTCATTTTTAAACTGCCTTTTTTAAAAGTGACGCCATAGACAATTTCATCGGCATCCAGTTTTTTCCAAATCAAAACTTCACCTTTAGAAATCAGGTATTTCTCGTCCAAATGATCCATTAGCATTCTTTTTATTTTATCATTTTTATCAGAATCAAAAGAAGCTTTGAAACTATAAGATGAATCTGAATCCTGAACCGAAACAGATGAACTGGAACTCGTAGTTTTTGTTTCTGATTTTTTAACTTTTGGAGGATTTGGCACTGTTGGCCTACTCTGGCTATGCGCTAAAAAACTAATCGCTGTAAAAATAAGTACTATAATAATTTTCATAATCATTTGATTTAATTGTTAATCTTAAATTCAAAACCCAGGCCTCTTACACTTAAAATACTTATAGCAGGATCTTCTTTAAAATATTTCCGTAAACGGCTGATAAAAACATCCATGCTTCTGCCTGAAAAGAAATCTTCGTTGCCCCATATTTCCCTTAAAATCTCTTCCCTTTTTATAAGCTTATTTCGGTTCTCATGTAAAAAAATGATTAATTGCGCTTCTTTTTCAGTAATTCGGTGTATGATTGCATGATGTTTCAACAAGTAATTTTGATAATCAAAAATATAAGTGCCAATTTCGAACGTCTGTTCTAAAACAATTTTTTCATCATTTTTTTGAGAACGTTTTAAAATATTACCTACTCTTAAAATTAACTCTTCTACTTCAAAAGGTTTTACGATATAATCATCTGCACCCAATTTCAGCCCTTTGATTTTGTCCTCCTTCAATGATTTTGCCGTTAAAAAAACAAATGGAGTATCCGGAAATTGATCCACTATCTTTTCGGCTAAAGTAAAACCATCCATTTGCGGCATCATTACATCCAAAATACAAATATCCGGTTTGACAGAAGAAAGAGATTCTAAAGCTTCTTTACCATTCTTTTTCCAGGATACTTTAAATCCTGAAAACTCCAGATATTGTTTCAAAACTGAAGCATAATCAAAATCATCTTCTACTAATAAAATATGTTTCATTATAACGGAATTGATATTAAAAACAAAGCACCTCTATTTTCTTCACTTATTACTTTTACATTTCCACGATATGCTTCCACTAATTGTTTTACATAAAACAATCCCAAACCAAGACCTTTTGTATTGTGAAGATTTCCTTTTTCTACTCTGTAAAACTTATCAAAAACGGCTAAGTGTTCTTTCGAAGAAATCCCTTTTCCATTATCTTTTATACTGAGTAAAAAATTATTATCCATACTTTTCATTTCAATATTTATTTCTGTAGCACCATATTTTACGGCATTATCCAAAAGATTAATCAAAATTGTATTGAGATGAAAACGGTCTATTTTTAGCGTGATGGTTTCCTGATTCTGCTGGCATGTAATGAGAATATCAGGTTGAGAAAGTCTGAAATCCTCTATTATTTCTTTAATTTCAGTACAACTTATTTCGATGGAAGAACTTACATCAGATACTGGATTAACTGAAACATTCGCAACCTGCTGAAACAGTTTCTGAAGCCTGCTGTTCTGTCTTTCCAATAAAGATAAAGTCGTTTTATATTCTTCATTCGACATTTGATCCTGCTTTCGCTGCAATGTTTTGATTGCAATATCCATTGTGGCCAAAGGTGTCTGAAATTCATGTGTAATGTTGTTTACAAAATCTGTTTTTATATCAGCAATCCGTTTTTGGTTAATTAAGTTTTTAATAGAGAGATAATACAGGTACACGACAAAAAACATTAACACTAAAGAAAATAATAACAATCCGGCCATTTGACCCAGAATCGTTTTTTGCCAGCTGGCAAAACTGTAATATTGTTCTGTTTTCAACATGAGTGTATATTTTTTCTTTACAGAACCTGGATTATCTGATTCATTCGTATTTTGCCACTTTCCGGTAGAAGAAGAAATCTCATTAGTACTTTTTACTTTATTATCAAAAATCAACAGTTTACCATTATAAACAGAATCCGTTTTATTATTGTTTACAATTACAAGAGACGTTAAATAATCGCTGTAACCAATTTCAAAATCTTCTGGTTTTTTAAACTTTTCCATATACCTCTTCATAGCATCAGAAAGGGAATCCTGATTTTTCTGAATAAGTTTTAGATATTCTTTTTTTGCTATTTTTTTATACACATATTCTTCAGATAATTTGCCGGTTTGCTCCATCCAGCTATCTTTTATGGCATCAAATTCAGGATGGTCTTCCAGCTCGGTTATTTGCTTTCTGATTTTTGTATTTACTTCCCTTTCGGTCAATTTATAAGTATTGTATATAAAATAGCCCTGAATAGCCGCCAATGCTATTACAGTAAAAATACATGCTCCGATTAAATACGCAATTTTCCTTTTGTTTTGCATGATGTAACAATTAACAAAAACAAATTTACCTTAATAATTGTTTTATGCTTTTAATAAATAACCGATTAACCCTTTATTAACCCAATGTTGAAATGAATGTCTTAAAAAATTGGGAGTTCAGCTTATTTTGTTTTTTCAAAACTAAACTATCCAAAACTCTTTAACCCATCATTAACCGTCTATTAACCCAATACTCCGTAGCCGTTTCAGAGATTTGCTCCAAACAAATCATCACATCATGAAACACTATCTTTTTATATTCTTACTCTTTCCTTTTATCGGAACTGGACAGCACAAGATTTCAGGAACTATTCTGGACGCTAAGAATAATCCCGTAGAATTTACCTCTGTTTCGTTATTAAAACACCAGGATTCAGTATTTTACAAAAGCACTCAAACTAACGAAAAAGGCTTTTTTGAAATAGCAGACGCTGAAAAAGAAAAATACATTTTGAAAATCAGTTCTTATGGACATTCTGAAAAATACCTCCATATTGATGTACAGTCAGATCTCCAACTCTCTCCAATTCTACTGGAACAAAATGCAGAACTACTAAATGATGTTACCATTACGACATCAAAACCAATCTTAAAAAGAAAAATTGACCGAATAGAGTTTACTGTAGAAAACTCTTCACTTTCTACTAATAATGCCTGGGAAATCCTGGGCAAAACACCTGGTGTGACTACAATGAGCAGCGGCAATATGACTGTTCGCGGAAGCAATAGTATTTTGGTCACTATTAATGACAAAAAAGTCTATTTAACAGGTGATGAATTAAAACAGTTTTTAGAAAACACAAACGGTGAAGATGTAAAATTAATTGAGGTCATTACAAATCCACCCGCTAAATATGAAGCTCAGGGAGCAATCGTATTAAATATCAGGTTGAAAAAAAATGTAAAATTAGGTTATAAAGGAACGGTAAGCGGTTCTTACACACAATCTATTTATGCAAAAGGAAATATTTCTACAAGCCATATTTACAAAGGAGAAAAACTATCACTATCCGGACGTTATACCCTTGGTACTGGTACGTATGTGAGAGAAGGAGAAGATTTCATTCATTATTTGGATAATTCAGGCGAAACGAACTCGATTTGGGAAAGCACCCTGAGAAGAAAAAACAAATCGGCATCGCAAAATTCATTTCGAGTGGATTCAGAATATGAAATAGATAATTCAAATACAATCTCTTTTGGCGTAACTGGTTCTATCAATCCAAATGTTCATGGGTTTTATAATGTGCCCACTTCTATTTATGACCGTAACAGAAATCTGGATTCGCTTTATGTGACTCAAAACAACAGAAAAAAAACTTCCCGAAATAATGATTACAATTTTTCTTATGATCATAAATTTAAGGAGAAAGAGAAACTTTCTTTTTCTTCAGATTATACGCATTACTATTACAATGAAAATCAGGATATTTTCTCTTCATTTTCATTACCCAATAGTCCTCCTTACCGACAAACGCGATTTGTAAGCGACAACACGCAAAAAATTCAGCTTTTTTCAGCACAATCCGATTATGCAAATGAAGACAATGGAATCGAGATGGGAATGAAATTTGGAAAAGTAAAAGCAGACAGTCAGCTTATTTTTAAAGATGAAATTAATGGCGAATTAATTGAAAACACAAACAGAACTAACCAGTTTTTATATGATGAAACCATTTTTGCAGGTTATACAAGCTATAGCAAGGAAATAGAAAAATGGACGCTGAAAGCCGGATTAAGAGGAGAGTACACCCGGCTAAAAGGCAATTCGGTTACGGTAACTGAAATAAACCAGCAAAAATATTTTAAACTTTTCCCCACTTTTTATGCGCTTTACAAAGCCAATGAAAACCATCAAATTGGATTTTCATACGGAAAACGGATTAGCAGACCTCAATACAGCTGGCTTAACCCATTCAGGTCTTACTACAATTCCTATTCATATTTTGTTGGAGATCCAAAGCTTCAGCCTACCATCATTCACAACCTCAATCTGACTTATACTTTAAACGACAAATACAACTTTGATTTGTACTACCGACATGAAAAAAATCCTTCAATGGAAATCTCGTATCAGGACTACGAAACGACAACAGTTGTCTATCATCTTACGAATATCGAAAAAAATACTGCATTAGGATTAGAATTCAATGCCAATTTAGTTTTCTTTGACTGGTGGGAATCCGGAATTCAGGCCGGTATCAATTATACTCAGGATACCTTTTTGGGAGTTGATGAAAAATTATATCAAAACAAACGTTTGCAGTATAATGGAAGCACCAATAACCGATTTACGTTCAACAAGAAAAAAGATTTTACCGCCGAAGCCAATTTTTATTACAACTCAAAATCTGTTCAGGGCACTTTTACTATTAGTCAGTTTACCAGTTTAGATTTTGCATTTCGAAAAAAGATATTTGATAACAAATGGGAATTTTTTGCCATCTTTTCAGATGTTTATCGCGGAGAAAAACAAACGGTTACCACTAAATATGCAAATCAGTATAATTATTTTACAGATTATAGCGATACCCAGAGTTTTAAGATTGGCTTTAAATATAATTTTGGGAATCAAAAATTGAGTGAAAAAAACAGAACACAAACTGAAGAACAGAAAAGAATTTAACTCACACGAATTATTCTATCTTGTTGAATGACTGAACGTACTTCAATCAAGTCAAAATTTTAATTAATAGAGTTAAAAAATCTCAATAAATATTTTTAAATTGCTTATAGCTAACACTATAAGCAATTTTTTTTATTTTAAAACAGATGAAATTAACACAAATTGAAAGGGTAAAAAAAATCTCAAAATCTGAGTTTATATCCCAATATGTAAAAAATCAAATACCGGTTGTTATTGAAGAGCTGACTGAAGACTGGCCGGCTTATGAAAAATGGAAATTATCTTATATCAAACAAATAGCAGGCGACAAAGTTGTTCCTTTATACGATGACAGACCGGTAAACCATGAAGATGGTTTTAATGAAGCACATACTTGTATGAAGATGAGCGATTATATTGATTTACTTGAAAAAAAACCAACCAATTACCGCATTTTTCTTTACAATCTAATGAAAGATGTTCCTGTCTTAAAAAATGATTTTTTATGGCCGGATATTGGCTTAAAATTAGTCAAGCAAATGCCTATGCTGTTCTTTGGCGGTCAAAATTCTAAAGTGTTTATGCATTTTGATATAGACTACTCCAATATTCTTCATTTCCATTTTCACGGAGAAAAGCAATGCATGATTTTTCCTCCTGATCAGTCAAAATATATGTATAAGGTTCCTCATGCGTTAATTTCGAGAGAAGATATTGATTTTGACAATCCCGATTATGAAAAATTCCCTGCCCTGAAAAATGCACAGGGATACATCACAAACCTGAAACATGGTGAAATGTTATATATGCCTGAAGGTTACTGGCACTATATGAAGTATCTTACACCCGGGTTTTCTATGAGTTTACGCTCTTTTCCTAAAAACATTACCAACTTATCTAAGGCTGCTTATAATGTTTTTATCATGCGACATTTTGATATTTTGATGCGAAAATTCAAAGGTCAAAAATGGATTGACTATAAAAATGAAAAGGCAATTCAGAATACGCATGAAAATTTGCTAAAAGAAGCTGTCTAAATCCACTGAAAAAGATGAATTTAAATCTGATTTAATTTATCTATAATCGGAGTCAAAGACTTTTAAAAAGGAAAAAACCTTTGACTCCATTGTTCTTCTATCTTAATTTTACCGATAATTAATATATTATTTTTTCCGTTTTCAGGCTTTCTTCTGTTTGAATTTTAAGTAAAAGAAGCTGATTTTCTGGTTTCAGATTAGAAATTATTATTGAATTTTGATTCGTATTTTGCTCTAAAATCAATTTTCCACTTATATCGAAAACCTGAACTTTTTGAATATTTGAATTTTCTGATTCTACCACTAATTGTCCCTTCTTTTGATAAATTACAAATTCTTTTTTATTTGGCGAAATATCTTTTAAATGCAATGTTTTATCTATAAATCTTAAAACAAAACGAGTATTAAAAATTCCTTTTTCAGTTAAAAATACATAAGGTTCTTTTTTTAAATCATGTAAAATCATTTTGTCCTTATCTTCAAGATAAATGGATTGGTCCGTAAAAGTTTGATCCAAATGATCTATACTTATCGTGAAATTTCCCTTGATTTCAGTTTTATAACCCAGAACTATTTCATCTGAATCTTCAAAAGGGAATTCCCTGCCTTGTATAGTCCAGCTTTTTTCTTCATTAAAACTATAAAAATCAATATACTTGTTTCCATTGAATGACTCTCCGTCAAAAGCCGAATCATACCCGTTTGTTGCTCCTTCAATATAACCAATTAAAAGCTGTTTGAATGCACTTTCTTCATTCGTAAGGTTAAGCCATATTCTGCTTCTCTCTGGTTTTTTCTTTTTTTCGGAAATCTTAGCAGGTTTAAAAAATTGTGAATTTTGTTCTATAACACGCATACTATTTTCAAATTTCACTTCCCCGGCAATTAAACTCTGAACAAAAAAAGATTGTGCTGAAGCAATCTTTCCTGCCGGCAAAGTTTCATTTTCACCAGAAGCCATTGCTGCTCTTGTTCCTACACCTCCTAAAAGTGTATAAACTGCATAATCATCTGTATTATATTTATTATAAGAGAGTGGTGTATTATGAGTCCAGAAATATAGTGTTCCTTTAATAACATCCATGTTGTCTTTCAAAAATACATCTGCATCAATAGCGGATGGGTATGGATTGCCTAATAAATTGAAACTATCCGTATTGCAAACATTTATTTTAATTTTTCCGTTAACCGGTATTCCTTTAAAAACCGCTTCATATTTTTCAGGAACAGAATCTGAAAAATTTTGCGGCCCGCGAATAATATAACCTTTACCTGAACTCATAATTGTTGAAGGAATTTCCTCTTTCCAATAATTTACTTCAGGATCAAATGAAAAAAACTTATCTGGTAATGTAGCCGGCGAAACATCTGTCAAATTTTGACCTTCAACTGGAGAAGACCAATAGGTATAATCGGACTTTCTCATAGGTGTAGTTTTCCGTTTAAGATGAATAATCCCGGTATTGATCATTTCATCATCATATTGGTACAAAGATGCAGTATCTTCTAAAATCAACCTTCCGGATCCCGAATAATCTAAGTTTAATCCCAAAGTTTTTCCGGCTGAAACCGTTACTGTCTTTCCAGAGTTGATATGACAGCTACATGCATTTGTTGAAGCAGAAAACAAATAATCATCTTCAAAATTTAGTTCTTTTTCGACTGAAGGAAATCCATTTGACCAATTCGTACCATTCCATTTTGAGCTATGAGTACATAATTTCAAACGGGCAATTCTATGTTTTGCCACTCCTGATACTGAGTTAAAATTCCCCCCGATAAGCAGTTTATGATCAGATGTAAAGCCCATAGTATATAAAGTGCCGTTTAAACCAACTGAAAAAGAGGAATCAAAAACGCCATTAGAAGATAACCGTAATAATCGTAAAGAAGCTGTACCGTTATAATTTCCTGAAAATGCGCCTCCAACAAGGATCCTATTGTCTGGCTGTACTAAAATACTGCGAACATCTCCGTTACTAAAACCCGTTCCGGAGTTAAAAGTTATGTCTAAAGTACCATCTGAATTAAGTCTTAAAATTCTTTTTTTTGAAGTTCCATTATAATCTAAAAAAGAACCACCCACAATAATTTTTCCATCAGATTGCAATTCAAGTGCATACACATTTTTGTCAAATCCAGTACCTATAGAAAAACTGCTATCTATACTTCCGTCAGCATTTAACCGTACTAACTTCGAATATACTATGCCGTCGAATGTATCAAATCTTCCTCCTAATATAATTTTTCCGTCTGGCTGGACTATCATAGCATCTACAATTGCATTTGCAGCTACAGCAGCATTAAAACTACTATCAATTGTGCCGTCTTGCATGAGACGCACTATTCGGCCAAATGTAACGCCATTATATTTTGTGAAATTACCTGCTGCTAATATTTTCCCATCCGATTGAATCGATACCGAATATACCTGACCATTAAAACCGCTTCCGGAAACAAAACTATTATCTAAACTCCCATCAGGTAAGATTCGGGCAATGCGATTACAAATTGTATTGTTGTAAGTCGTAAAACTTCCAGCTATAATCATTTTTCCATCTACTTGCCGGACTGCCGTTTTTATAGTATTATTAGCCCCTGACTGTGCTGAATTAAATCTATTATCTAAATCTCCCTCTGGCAAAATACGCGCAATTTTTGAACATGCAACTCCGTTAAAATTTGAGAAATTACCAAAAACCATTGTATTATTATTAGGCAATGGTAATACTTTTGAAACCGAATTATCAAACCCGGCTCCCGCCGACAGATAACTTATATCATGAATTCCACTAGCATCTGTTTTAGCCAGTTTTCCCTGGTTCAAATAATCAAATACTGAAAATGACCCACCAATGTACCAACTGCCATCATCTGAATTTTCTAAACTAAATACTGATGCTGAGCCAGGTCCGCCTCCTGCATTGAAATCCGTTTTAATTGTGCCGTCTGGATTTAAAAGTAATAATCTGTTTACATCGCTTCCATTATATAAAGCTGTAAAAGAACCTCCGAGCATAATATTTCCTGACAAATCCGTTTTTATAACGTTTACAGTACCGTTATTAAAACCTGTTCCTGAAAGAAAACCAGAATCGATTGATCCATCTGAATTCAACCGAATAATCCTGTTAGAAGCAATTCCGTTATAATCTGTAAATTCACCACCCAGTATAATTTTTTCATCTGATTGTAAACACATTGCATGGATTTCATCATTAAAAGCAGTTCCAGCATTAAAACCCATATCAATACTACCATCTGAATTTAAGCGAACTATTCTATTGACATCGGCACCATTAAATTTTATAAAATTTCCTGACAGAATAATCTTCCCGTCGTGTTGGATCTGAACACAATTTATATTTGAAGGAGCACCTGAACCAGTTAAAAAAGTGGCATCTAAATTTCCATCAGGTAAAATCCTGGCTATCCTGTTTACAGTAATTCCATCATACTTTGTAAAGCTTCCAACGATTATAAATTTTCCATCTGATTGCTGGGCAATTTGATTTATAATGCCCGTACCTGCTGCTATAGAAGTATTAAAAGTGCTATCATGCGAGCCATCATTATTTAAACGAATTAATCTGCCTGCAGCAACTCCATTATAACTGGTAAAATTTCCTCCAATAATAATTTTGCCATCATTTTGTATGTAAGATGAATATATCTTTCCATTAAAACCTGAACCTGTATTAAATTCTTCATCTATAGTTCCGTCTGTTTTGAGCCGTGTCAAATAAGAAAGTGGTTTTCCGTTAAAGCTCAAAAATTCACCTCCCACAATTAAATTCCCATCTATTTGCATTGACAAGGTTCTAACTGCATTATTAAAACCATCACCATTAAAACCATCATCATAACTATTAAAACTGACGTCTGGTTTACCTTGTTGGGCTTTATTTGAAATAGAAAATAAACTAAAAAGAATTATAAACAAACAATGTAATTTTGATTTCAAGATATAATGATTTGGAGTTATAAAAATTCAGGCACATTCTGTTAATAAGAATTTACGTGCAATTTATAATTATCATTATGCTGTTACAATACCAACATTTAGTGATTTTTAAGAATATAAATATTATCTGTTAACACAAAAAAACCGATAACTTATTGAACATGCCCCAAAAAGTTAGACACTATTTGGGGCATTTTTTATGAACAGAAAAGTAAAATTCAATTATGCATTTAAGTTAGAATGTGTAGAATTAGTTTTAAAGAAACATTATTCGAACGTGTATGTTTCAAGATTGAAGGGTTTGGACGAGTCCAATATCCGTAAATGGGTAGCTTTTTATAAAGCATACGGCAAAGACGGCTTATTACCTAGAAGGAATCATAATTATACGGTTGATTTTAAGTTAAAGGTTCTAAAAGCCATTAAAAAAGAATCACTTTCCTTACGCGAGACCTCGGTGAAGTTTAATATTGCCGATGCAGCTATTCTGTTAAAATGGCAAAAAGATTTTGCTAACTTTGGAGTTGAAGCATTACAACCAAAACCCAAAGGCAGGCCCAAATCTATGAGCAATTTCAAACGTAAAAAACGCAAATCAGACAAGCCATTATCCAGGGAAGAAGAACTTCTCTTGGAAATTGAAGCCCTGCGCTGTGAGAACGATTTGCTAAAAAAGCTACAAGCCTTAATTCAAGCCGAAGAAGCAGCCAAAAAGCGCAAGCCATAATGGAATTAAGGCATTTATATGATTTAGATTTACTTTTGAATCGTACTAATATGGCACGTAGCAGTTTTTACTACTATGAAAAACAAAACAAATCTGTGGATAAGTATCAAATCATAAAAGAATTTATAAAATCCATTTATCACAAGCACAAAGGTCGTTATGGCTATAGAAGAATTACCGACGAATTGAACAATAAAGGGATAACTATCAATCATAAAACAGTTTTCAGATTGATGAAGCTATTAGGGCTAAAAAGCATTATTAGAATAAAGAAATATAAATCATATAAAGGGGAACAGGGCAAAATCGCACCTAATATTTTGGAACGCAATTTTAAATCAGAAGCTCCAAATAAAAAATGGGCAACCGACATAACCGAGTTTAATGTATCAGGAAAAAAACTATATTTATCGCCTATTATAGACTTATTCAACCAAGAAATTATCAGTTATGAGCTAGCGGAACGACCCGTATTTAGTCAAGTGGTCGTGATGTTAAAAAAAGCATTTAAGAAAATACCAAACAATACTAATTTGACCTTACATTCTGATCAAGGCTGGCAATACCAAATGAAACAATACCAGCATTTATTGAAAAAAAAGGAATCGTACAGAGTATGTCCAGAAAAGGGAATTGTCTGGATAATGCGATTATAGAAAACTTCTTCGGGATATTAAAATCCGAATTGTTTTACCTTAAAAAGTACAGTTCTATAAGTCAATTAAAACAAGATATCGAAAATTATATTATCTATTACAATAGAGAAAGAATCAAGTCAAATTTAAACAAAATGAGCCCGATACAATATCGAGCTCATCATTATCAAAATTAATTATAAATTTGTCTAAACTTTTGGGTGCAGTCTATTATGCTATCGGTTTTTCTAATTTATAGTTTGTAGTTTTATTTAAAGATCACTTTTTTGGTCGTCTGGTAGCCATTCCCCAGCACTACTTTGATCAGCAAAACCTGTTGTGCAAAGGGCTGGTTCTGAAGAATCAATTCAAGATTGCTAACCTTATCTTTACTATACAATTCTTTTCCCGAAACATCATAAATAAACACCTTGTCAATGTTTTCTGTGGTCGAATTTACTGTAATGGTTTTGTTCTGGGCAACAACCCAAACAGCATCATCAACCGTTTCTAAATCACCGGTCCCCAATGTTGTGTTCTTGTAGCGAAGCACAAATCGATTCTTGAAGGTACCTGCCTTGGTCGTAAAAGTATAGTTTTTCGCCGTCAATTCGTTTATTGTTCCGGTCTGCTTGTCTTCCAGATAAATTCTCTGCGTAGCCAGCTTACCATCGGCCTGATCTATTGCAATGGTGAAATCTCCCGCAATTTTCGAACGATACCCTAAAGGAACAACATCTGAATCACTGAATGGCAAGGCACGTCCTTGGATGGTCAGATCGGTAGCATCGTTGATACTATAAAAATCAATGTAACTGTTGCCGTCATAACTCTGTCCGTCGAAAATCTTATCATATCCATTGCTAGCACCTTCTATGTAGCCAATAAGCATTTGTTTGAATGCACCTCCTGCATTGGTTAGGTTAAGCCACAAACGGTGTTTCTCCATCAATGCTGGTTTCGAGGTGTTACCAGGTTTGAAAAACTGCGAATTATTGGTTCCGCCAAAACGCATTTCATTTGTGAACTCAACATGACCAGAACCAGATTCTGCACTGGTGAAAAAAGACTGCCCTGCAGCAATGTAACCAGTGGGTTTCATTCCTTTATCTACTCCGTTAACACTGTGCTTTGGATCACTAAGCGCAGAGGCAACACCTCCTGTAAGGTTGTAGCTCGCATAATCATCCGAAACATAAGCATACTGGGCACCAACTAGTTTGACTGCCGTGTTATGAGTCCAGAAATAAACCGTTCCACCTAAGATACCACTGTTGTTTGCATTATCATACAAAAACGAGTCTGCAAAGATAGCTGAAGGATAAGGATTACCTATAAGGTAATATTTATCTTTCTCCATATACTGCCCGCTGGTAATCTTTCCGTTATTGGGTTTGCCTATAAATGAAAGATTCTGTACATAGCTGCTGCCATTCCAGGTCTCACCGTTTGGATATACTGTTTTTATATCAGGAACACGGATGGCATAACCGATACCAGCTTGCATCACAGTCGAAGATGGCTCTTCGTTCCATCTGTCTCCTGTATAGGACAAATATTTATCCCAGCGCGTATTAGGAGATAAATTATACAATGTTTGGCCTTCTACAGGTGAGGACCAATACGTGGAATCGTAATTCTTCATCGGCTGAGAACTACGCTTATAGATGATTTTACCAGAATTGACAGCATTCGTCAGCTGAATTAAACTAGCATTATTCTCAAATATTAAATTTCCATCTGTATCAACTGTAACCCCATTTGTTATAGTCAAAGTACGTCCTGTTTTTATAGTAACTTTTGTAGTGCTTCCTGAAACCCTGCAACTGCAGCCATACAAATCAACATTTGGATCGACAGCAGGCGGATAGTTACCAGTGAAAACAATATTTTGATCTAAAGTTGGTACAGATCCTGTCGACCAAGCAGTTCCGTTCCAGGTATTCGTTGTCTGACTAATAATTGAAGCAGCAGCTGTTAAAGGTGATTTACAGCCGCTACTATTATCCGTTACCCTAAAAGTATAGGTTCCAACTGCTAAACCAGTGACAGTCGTTGTAGATCCGGAACCGGAAGTATTTACCGTACTGCTACCTGAATTTATTTCCAGGGTCCATGATCCTGAAGGTAAACTGCTCAAAGAAATAGTTCCCAATGAATTACAAGTTATGTTTTTTATTGTTCCTATCGTTGGAGGGGTCAATAAATTAGTTACTGTCTGGATATCATCTCCGATAGAATTACCTGAAATATCTTCAACCGTGTTCGCTGAAGGATCTACCGCTGTAACTTTTGCAGAATTGACCACTCTTCCTAAGGCTACATCAGCTGCGGTAATAGTATAATCTGCGGTTAAAGTTGTCGTTGCACCAGCGGCTAAGGAGGCGATAGGAGAACCTGATATTGTACCAATCATAGGATCAGTTACTACTACATTAGTTAACGGAACGTCTCCAGTATTAGTAACTTCAAAAGTATATCTAATTTTACCTCCTACTCCGCATCCCAATAATGTTGCTTTTTTTACTAAAGCTAAAGTTGCTATTTTTAATGAGTTGGTATTAAAAGCAATGAATGCACAATCAGAGCTTCCTGAAAAATTAACCACAAAGCGGTCTATCTGTGAGGATGTAGCATCTGTAATTCCAAAAGCACTCAAATCAAAGGCAAGCAAACGAATATCACGGGTGTCATTTGCACTGAAGCCAGTGGCCGGAGCACCGTTATTAGTATTAAATAAATCCAGTCTGTAGGTCCCAACAGCCGGAATGGAACTAGAAGTAAAATCTACATTAACAGAATTACCAATAACAACTCCTGCTGCATTAACAAAACTGAATTTGTCAACTACTGAATTTGGCTGAGCAACCTGACTGACTATAATATCAGGAATTCCATCTCCAATTATTCCCAATTGTATATTATTTGTACCTATTTTGAATTCAGCCAAAGTATTTGCTTTAATATTTGCAATCCCTGTACCCAAAGCCAATCCATTAATACCGTCTGTAAGTCTATAAGCTAATTCGGCAGGCGTTGATAAAGCTCCTCCCAGAGCAGGAGTTAATATCCTATTAGTTAAAGAGCCATCAATATTAGAGCCTTGCAAGTAGTAGCTGGATGCGTCATATGGTAAAGATTGTATTTTTAAAGCTCTGAAACGACTATTCACAAAATTAACAGAATTCGCAGTCAAAACAGCATTATTAGCACCTGTTGCATACGTTTTTCCCTGCCAGTCAAAGGCAAGCAAATTATTTTCTGTATTAGGCTGATTTGCCACAACATTAGTCGCAGAATTTGAAGTAAAATAAGTATTCCAATCGGTATATATTCTTGTTACCGAAGTTTGGCTTAACGTTTTGGAAGTAATGAGTAAAAAAAATAAAACAATAATTTTTAAAAATAAAGAACGTTTCATCAAAAATAATTTTCTAGTCATTGTATCGGCTTATAAAGATTAAATTAGTCTTATGGAAATACTTCCTTATATGTAGTTTTTCTAATAATTTTTCACCGTTCGATATTAAAACAATTGAAAAAATATCTTTTAATACCCACACTAAGAAGCATATAAGTCACAAAAATAATCCTTTGTGCAACTTATTTTAATTGAAACGGGACAAATTCGATTAAAAGCACATAAACCCGATGTAGAACATATGTATTTTATAACTGAAAAATTATATAAGTAAAAAACTACATGAAAATACACTCAATTCTATTAAATCATTCATTTTTAACCATAAAAGATTTTTTTAAATTGAAATTGGGTAGTTATGATATTTAAAACAAAAATCCGATAACTTATGCTATCGGATTTTCTAATTTATAGTTTGTAGTTTTATTTAAAGATCACTTTTTTGGTAGTCTGGTAGCCATTCCCCAGCACTACTTTGATCAGCAAAACCTGTTGCGCAAAGGGCTGGTTCTGAAGAATCAATTCAAGATTGCTAACCTTATCTTTACTATACAATTCTTTTCCCGAAACATCATAAATAAACACCTTGTCAATGTTTTCTGTGGTCGAATTTACTGTAATGGTTTTGTTCTGGGCAACAACCCAAACAGCATCATCAACCGTTTCAAAATCACCGGTCCCCAATGTTGTGTTCTTGTAGCGAAGCACAAATCGATTCTTGAAGGTACCTGCCTTGGTCGTAAAAGTATAGTTTTTCGCCGTCAATTCGTTTATTGTTCCGGTCTGCTTGTCTTCCAGATAAATTCTCTGCGTAGCCAGCTTACCATCGGCCTGATCTATTGCAATGGTGAAATCTCCCGCAATTTTCGAACGATACCCTAAAGGAACAACATCTGAATCACTGAATGGCAAGGCACGCCCCTGGATGGTCAGATCGGTAGCATCGTTGATACTATAAAAATCAATGTAACTGTTGCCGTCATAACTCTGTCCGTCGAAAATCTTATCATATCCATTGCTAGCACCTTCTATGTAGCCAATAAGCATTTGTTTGAATGCACCTCCTGCATTGGTTAGGTTAAGCCACAAACGGTGTTTCTCCATCAATGCTGATTTCGAGGTGTTACCAGGTTTGAAAAACTGCGAATTATTGGTTCCGCCAAAACGCATTTCATTTGTGAACTCAACATGACCAGAACCAGATTCTGCACTGGTGAAAAAAGACTGCCCTGCAGCAATGTAACCAGTGGGTTTCATTCCTTTATCTACTCCGTTAACACTGTGCTTTGGATCACTAAGCGCAGAGGCAACACCTCCTGTAAGGTTGTAGCTCGCATAATCATCCGAAACATAAGCATACTGGGCACCAACTAGTTTAACTGCCGTGTTATGAGTCCAGAAATAAACCGTTCCACCTAAGATACCACTGTTGTTTGCATTATCATACAAAAACGAGTCTGCAAAGATAGCTGAAGGATAAGGATTACCTATAAGGTAATATTTATCTTTCTCCATATACTGCCCGCTGGTAATCTTTCCGTTATTGGGTTTGCCTATAAATGAAAGATTCTGTACATAGCTGCTGCCATTCCAGGTCTCACCGTTTGGATATACTGTTTTTATATCAGGAACACGGATGGCATAACCGATACCAGCTTGCATCACAGTCGAAGATGGCTCTTCGTTCCATCTGTCTCCTGTATAGGACAAATATTTATCCCAGCGCGTATTAGGAGATAAATTATACAATGTTTGGCCTTCTACAGGTGAGGACCAATACGTGGAATCGTAATTCTTCATCGGCTGAGAACTACGCTTATAGATGATAGGCCCTGAATTATTATTTACATTATTAATTTGTACCAAACTGGCATTATTATCAAATGTCAAAGAACCATTAACTGTTACTTCATTTGTTATAGTTAATGTAACTCCTGATGGTACTGTTGCTACTACACCTGGGTTAATTGTCAAAGCGCAAGCTACTAAATCTGTTGTAAAAGGAGAATTAGGAATTACTGCAGCTATTATAACATTCATAGAAGCATCAGGTTGTACTCCTTTACTCCAGCTACTACCATCCCATGTATTAAAATTATTGAAAATGGTAACTGTACTCACTGCTGAAGTACATCCATCAGAATTAGTTACGGTGAATGTATAACTTCCGGCTGATAGACCTGAGATAGTTCTGCTTGTTGTATTAGGAATCGTATTACCATAACTTGCAGCAACATCTCCCGTTTGATTAATTGTCCAATCACCAATTGGCAGATCTCGTAATTCTACACTACCCGTATTTGTTGTACAATTAATATGGGTTATTGTACCTACAGTTGGAGCTGTTGGATTTTGATTTATTGTTATTGATTCACTATTACTATTAGTTGTACCACATCCATTAGTCGCATAATATCTGATTCTTTTTCCATTGTCAGCGAAAGAAACCGTATAAGGAACTATCAAATTGGAATATGAACCGCTTCCCACTGCAGTTTCTAATTGCCAGCCGGAAACTAAAATAGCAGAACCGTTAGCTGTAACTGTTGGAACAGAAGGATTCAAAGAAGTTCCTGAACATAATGGAGATAGTACAGAAATTGAAGCTATACTAGGTACATTATTTACTGATGTTATATTTATTGGCATACTTACAGAACAGCCAGCAGCATCTGCATAATTTAAAGTATAACTTCCAGAATCTAATCCTGTTCTGTTTAACGTACTTACAGCGTCTGACCATGTAACATCCAACACATTTACATCTATAACATTAGTTCCGGTAACACCTCTCAAATCAACCGTTTTTGCATACACAACATTATGGGAATTGTCAAACAACTCCAATAACATATTCTGACCTCTAAAAGCATAGGCATCATTACGATTATAAATTCGTAGATAATCTATATTTTTAGGCGAAGCCAAACTTATTTCCAGATACTCGTTTCTATTTGGTGTATTACTATGATACATATTTCCGTTATTCCCATCTATAGCCAGTGAAGGACCATAGGATGCAGCATCGTTCAAATAAACTGAACTTGCCGCCGCACTAGCTCCATTAGAACTCAATGCCACATTTTGACCAGTAAAAATTTCAAACGCATTTACCTCTCCAACTTGTAACCATGCATCAGGATTGTCAAATTTTTGAGTTAACCTTATATATCTCACATTAGCAAGACCACCTGAAAATGTTGGCGAAATAGTTCCATTATTTGATGTAGGACAAGTTTCATCAACTTTATTAGGTGTAATTACAGGTGTAGCATTTAACATTACCGTAACATCCAATCGAGTTGTACTCTCACATCCTGAAGTTTGCGAAGCATAATAATGATTTCCACTTATTAGCGGCGTTGCTGCTGCCAGCTGATTTCCTCCTATTAGTGCATCATACCATTTTACACCTGTTCCTATGGCTGTCAGATTTGCTACTGTTGGCGAACCTGCTGCACAAAATGTTTGAAACTCTGAACCTGTAGGCGCTGCTGGTACAACATTAAATGTTATTACTACATCATCAGTAGAAGAGGTACATGGTGAATTAGAAATTGTCCATCTCAATGTGTATGTTGACCCTGCTGTACCGGTAAATGTGCTTGTAGGACTTGATGGATTTGCAATTGTTCCTCCAGTTCCACTTACAATAGACCATGCACCTGTTCCAACTACAGGGGTATTCCCCGCTAATGTTACTGAAGTCAATCCACACGTAGAAATACCATTTTGGTCTGAACCTGCGTTTGAAACAGTTGGATTTTGATTAAAAGTGATTACGACATCATCTGTAGAAGAACACACACCGTTTGTAATTGTCCATCGCAATGTATAGGTTGAACCTGCCGTTCCTGAAAAAGTACTATTTCGGGTAGATGGTGATGCAATTGTTGCGCCTGTTCCGCTTACAATAGACCAGGCACCTGTTCCAACTGTAGGATTATTACCATTTAAGGTTACTGATGTCACACCACAGGTTGCTGAATTTGTTTGATCTGCACCAGCATTTGCTACTGTTGCTGTAGCATAATTAGTCAAAACAACATCATCTGTAGAAGTACAAGTTCCATTAGTAATTGTCCATCGTAATGTCGCACTGTTTCCTGCGGTAATTCCTGTAACCCCAGATGTATTTGAAGTTGGAGTAGTAATAGTTGCTGTTCCGCTAACTACTGACCACACACCTGTTCCTATCGTCGGCGAATTACCAGCTAACGTAAATGAGGCTGAATTACAATTGGATATATCCAATCCTGCATTTGAAACAGTTGGAGTAGCATAATTTGTCAAAACAACTTCATCCCTTGCAGTACAGCTACCATTTGTAATTGTCCATCGCAATGTTGCGCTGGATCCTGCAGGAACTCCAGTAACCCCAGATGTATTCGAAGATGGAGTAGTTATAGTAGCCGTTCCGCTTACCACACTCCATAAGCCTGATGTCCCAATTGGCGCAGCAGTTCCAGCGAGGGTAAAAGTAGCATTGTTACATTGGACTTGATTAGATCCTGCCGATATTACGACTGGGACAGTGCTCACTGATAATGTTGTAGTTATAGTAGTAAAATTTGCAGTACAATTTGGAGTAACACTTGTAGTGGTAACTCCAGTTATTCGTAAAGTTTGGCCACTGTTCAAAACAGTTAAAGCTGTGCTTGTAAAACTCCCCGCTCCAGAGCCATTAGCAACAACTCCTGTTATTGGCGTTTGTACAATATTAGCTATAGTATAACTAATTGTTGAAGTACTATTTGGTAACAACCCTGTTAAATTAATTAAGTTACCAGTTCCTAGACAAGCCGTTCCCGATCGTGCTGCTCCAGTTAAAGTTGGGGTTGGATTAATTACAACACTTCCACTCATAACTTTACATTCCGTAGTTCCAACTACAGCCATTACTGTATAAGTACCCGCTGTAGATTGAGTTCCAAAACTGATATTTGTTCCTGTTCCAGCAACTGCAGTACCTACATTTGTCGTACCATTACGTTTTAATTGATAATTAACTCCTACTTGAGAATTATTAAGCCCCATTGTAATATTAGTTCCTGCGCATCCATTTGAGCCAGTCATCAAATAATCTGTTGGATCACTTGCAGTCAATTTAACATCATCGATTAGCCAGTCATCTCCACCGGTTGTACTGCTACAATTTCCTGTTCCAGCAGAGCTGGTTGAAGATGATGCTACAAATTCGAGATCGGCAGTTACTCCTCCTGCCCAAGAGGGAATCGTAAGTGTTATTGTGCCTTGACCTAAACTACTTTCGGGCATACCTGGCTTAGTTGCTGAATCCCTACCTACAGCTATTGGGAAACCTGATGCTACATAGCTTGTTCCTGGAACAGGTGTGGTAATATTAGCTGTAGTAATTACAGCATAACCTGCATTAGTAGTATTAAATGATGGGTTTACAATAGTCATGTAAGTAATGCCCCCAAGTTTTATATCAATAGTTGCATTTGTATTACAATTCAATCTATCCGCATTTTGTCCTTTAATTTTAAAGGTAAGCGTTAAGGAACTACCTAATAAACCCGTTACAGATTGCTTTAGCGATATATTGCTTGTACTATTTACATCGATATATGCCTCATTCCCATAACGAAACCAACCAGTATTAGAACTTTCTGGCAATGTCCAATTACTGCCATCAGCAGAACTATTAAATTCTCCTCCTTTAACAACATTACAACCTGACTGCCCATAACCCATTTGAAATACAAAAAAAGCAAAACAAAGACATTTAGCATTATTACTAAATAAGTTTGTTGCTATAATTTTCGGAGTATATTGATTTTGTTTAAAAAAAAATGAACCAATAATAGTAAGTAGTTTTTTAATCATGTTTGGGGCGGATTAAATTTAAAAAAAGTAAACTTATTTTTATTAAAATTGTTTTTTTGACAAATTTTATCAAATAACAACTTATAATACCCTAAACTGAATTAGTATTAAAACTGTAAACACATTGATGTCCTGATAATCAAAACATAAGAATTAAAAAACAAATACTAAATTATTTGGGGCTAATTTATAGAACAAAAATAACAGTTCTGAATGGTTTTTTTATCAAATTTTAAACTATTCGATAAAAAGCAAAAAAAAGCGATAAAAAGAACATTTTATTAGATAAAAAAAAATATTTACATGTAAAATCTTACTAATTGTGAAATTTATTTGATATTAATTTATTTCGTTATCACACTTAAAAATTTTTTACGATAAATTATGCTTAAAAAATCCGATAGGATTACTATCGGATTTTTATGAAAAACAATTATTCTTATTACCTGAATATGATTTTTCTTGTTTGTTCGTTATCGTTTTCAAAAAACACTTTCACAAGCAAAACCTGTTCTGCTGTATTTAACTGTGTGATTGAAAATTGATTGCTATTTATCTTATCTTTTTTATAAATCAATTTCCCAGAAATATCATATAAAAAGACTTTGCTGATATTATCATCATTTAAAGATGTAATGTTAATGACTTTACGATTCACTGTAACAATCAGATTATTTTTATTATTGTCTAAATTACCTGAACCTAAATTTGAATCGCTGTATTTCAGGACAAAACGATCATCAAAAGTTCCGGCTGCAGTAGTAAACATATAATATGATGATTGCAGATTATGTATAGTCTGTGTTAGTTTGTCTTCAAGATATATGGCCTGATTTGATAAATTACCATCAGTCTGATTTATTGCCATCGTAAAATTTCCTTGAATTGCACTTTTATATCCCAAAGAAACAGTGTCAGTATCTTCGAAAGGCAATGCTCTTCCCTGAATTACAAGTTTTTTGTCTTCGTTAATACTATAAAAATCTAAATATGGATTGCCGTCAAAAGTAATTCCGTCAAACTGATCTTCATAATTATTAGTTGCTCCTTCAATATAGCCTACTAAGGTTTGTTTATAAGCTCCTTGATCATTACTCAATTCAAGCCACAAACGATGTTTTTCTATTCCAGAATCCTTTCCGGGTTTGAAAAACTGATTATTATTTCCTGAAACACGCATTGCATTTGTAAATACAACTGTACCTGCTGCTTTTGAAGTAACAAAAAAGGACTGTCCGGCAGCTATTTTCCCTGTTGGTTTTCTGCCTAGATCCAAATCAGGATCATCATTATGCCCCGGTGCGCTTTTTGCGGATATACCTACTCCTCCCGTAGAGTTATAAGAAGCATAATCATTTGAACTATAAGCATATTTTGAACCAATTAGTCCTATTGGTGTATTATGAGTCCAAAAATAAATGGTTCCTTCTAAAGCTGTATTATTTGCAGATAAAAATAAACTTGCGTCAAGAGCTGAAGAATATGGGTTGCCTATTAAGAAATACCGAGTAGCCGCAGCCGGAGTTATTTCCTGAGCAAAAACATTACCATTATTAGGAACCCCAATGAAGCTTAGTTGTTGGGAATAAGGAAAAACCACATTTTCTCCATTGCCCCAAATTCCTTCTTCAGGTGTCCTGATAGCATAACCTTTTGTAGCTGTCATGCGATTCGATGGAAGTTCTTCCTGCCAATGATCCAAAGTTGAATTGTATGACAAATATTTGTCAAATCTCGTATTTGGCGACAACGCAATGAGTACCTGATCATCTATTGGGGAAGACCAATATGTAAAATCATACTTTTTCATTGGCTGAGAAATTCTCTTATATATAATATTTCCCGTATTACTGACATCATTTGTCTGTAAAAGACTTGCATTGTTTTCAAAAGTTAGCGTTCCTCCGGTTGTAACTGCATTGGTTATAGTAAAAGTATGACCGGAATTTACTACAACTGAAACACCGGAATTTACAGTACAGGTACAGCCACTTAAATCTCCTGTTGAAGTATAATTACCAGCAAAAACAATATTATTATTAATTGTGGGTGGGGTAGACCAGCCAGAACCATTCCAGGTCGAGGTTGGAACCATTAAAGGATCCAGTACAATATTAGCTGAACTAGGAGAATAACACGCATCTGTCTTAACGGCAGCAGTAAAGGAACTTCCCGGGGCAAGGTCAGATATAGTAACACTTGTCCCACTTCCTGAAAAAGTCTGGCCTGTTGAAAATTGTAATGTCCATTCTCCGGCCGGAAGACCATTCAATACAACTTTGGCGGTTGGATTAGCACATGTGGCCTGAGTTATTGTCCCTACAGTAGGAGCTGTAGGACCTGTACTAACTAATATTGAAATGGTATTAGACGAAGTTATCATCATACCACAGGAAGCATTTCCTGAACGAGCCCTGTAATAATAGTTAGTATTAGAACTCAGCCCTGTAATTTCAACACTCGTTACATTTCCCACATTTGAACCATTATAACCCGTAACAAAACTGCCAAAAGCAGGATCTGTAGAAACGTCTAAATAATAGGCATTAGCACCGGCAACTGCATTCCAATTGGCTCTAAAACTGGTACAGGATAATATAGCAGCAGCAGTTGCAACCGGAGTTTTAACCTGTTGCGTCTGATATTCAATTACATTAGAATTAGCACTTACACCACAACTTGTATTTCTGCGCACTCTGTAATATATAGGTCCTGGAGGAACGTTATTGACAGCATAGGTTGTAACCGTCCCGACATTTAAGCCATTGTAGCCCGTAACAAAATTAGTAAAAGCAGCATCTGTAGCTACATCCAGTACATAACTTGTAGTTCCTCCAACTGCATTCCAATTTGCATTAATAGTAGTAGTACAATTCGCTCCTGTTCCGGCTATTGCAACAACTTCTGCAGCTGAACCCACTGTAAAAACTTTAGCATTTGGACTGCTTACACCTGTAAGTGCTACTGTAACCCTATAATCACCAGGAGTCAGACTAGTCAGGTTTTTAGTAGTGGCAATAACAGTATTATTTCCTACTCTTTGCCAGGCATACGTATAAGGATCAACCCACTCAGGAGAATTTACAAATGTACCATTGAATCCCGCAGGTATAGAGGTTAAGGTAGTTCCTGAACCATCATAAAAGTTATAACCTGCAATTATTCCGGGTTCAAAACCAGAATATACAGTAGGTCCGAATGCTAGGCTCTGAATTCTTGATGCAGAAAGAGCGGTGTTATAAAACGCAGCCTTTAAAATACTACCGGTAAAAGTTTCACCATTTGTATCAGAAAAAACACGGCTTCCTATTTTAGTAGTAAAGGTTGACGCTCCATAATTGGTGGTGCTCACTACCCCTCCAGTTACGGGTACACTGACACCATCAATATAAATCCTTATACGTGCACCATCACCTGTAACTGCGATATGGTGCCAAGCTTCGTTTCCTAATGTAACGGGAGTAAAGGAAGCCGTTACAGGTCCCGTTACTGAAGTCCATAATTCAAACGTTGATGGAGATGAAAAACCAAATTCTATTGCATCATTCTGACCAAACAAGCTCATTCTGCCTGTTATATCAGATGCCTTAAACTTTATCCAGCCACCCATGGTAAAAGCTGCTCTATTAGACAGCATCTGACTTCCCAGATCTATGTAATCATTATCTGCCGCCACAAATCTGACACTGTTGTTCATATTGGTTATGGTGATACTTCCATCATTTCCGGTGGAACAAGAAGCAACTCCTACAGTTCCTACAGGCTGTGGTAACAAAGGAAAAATTGTCATCTCTGTAGTGGCAGTTACGCAGCCTCCCACATTGTAGGATATGGTATAAGTTCCTCCTAAGCTTGCTGTTAAATTTACCTCACCAGTTGATGTACTTACAAAAGACAGACCAGACGGAGTTGCAGAATAAGTACCTCCTGTATCTCCGGATTGTGTAACTGCTACCGTACCTGTTGCTATAAAAGCATTTCCGGGATAGGAAATTGTGGGAGGAGGCGTAAATCGATAGACCTGTCCTGTAGCAGGTTTTGCATTAAGGGTAAATATAAAAGAACTGGAAGTTGTTGTTGGACTCGCGGTCACATTATTCAAAAGCAAATATTTTCCATTGGCATCATATAAACCTATAGTAGCACTTGGATTTCTCAATGCTCCCGCACCCTGCTTATAAATGTATTCTATAACGTTACTTTTTTCATATAGCCATACCTGAAATGAAATGGCATCAGTTGCTCCTGCATAATCCCACTTCTGCTTCGAAAATTCAAGTTTAAAAATTCTGTTAGGTGCTGTACCCGAAACCTGGTATTTTGGAATTACGGTAAGTTCAATATCATCCCACAATGGAAATAACGCGGGTTTTATAATATTAGCATTCGCAATATTATTGGTATAATTTTGTGATGCTGTTGGAGTAGGTGATGCAAATGTAATCCAGCCATTACTGGAAACCCTTATATTAGAATAGAAAGCTCCTGCAAAATTGAAGCTAAAAGGTAAAGCAACCGTACTTGAAAGTACATCATCTGAACTTGCAGCCAGAGCGGGTACATCTGTAGCTGACAATAAATTATCATAGGTCCTTGAACTTGCAGAAAAACAGTAATTATTAGCCTCTAAACCTCCGGTAACTGGTGGAGTAAATCTATAAATTTGACCTGTTGCAGGTTTTGTACTAATGTTCGTTGTAAAAACATCCGGTTGGGCAACAGGTGTCCCGCTGGAATTATTTAATGTCAAATATCTGCTGGAACCATCATATATTCCTATTGAAGCTCCGCCGGAAGACCCAGTATTTGCTGCTACAGCTCCCTGATTGTACAAAAACTCAACCACATTTGTTGTCTCAAATAACCACAACTGAAATGAAATCACATCTCCGGCAACTCCATTATTCCAGCTTTGCTGACTCCACTCTACCTTGAACCTTCTGTGAGGGGCAATTCCGGTTGTTACATAACGTGGTGCAACATTACATTTTAAATTATCCCATAATGGAAATAAAATTGGCTTTCTTGTTTCTGCATTTGCCTGAGTATTATCATTGGATTCAGCCGGTGTTCCTGAACCTAAATATATCCACCCATTAGGAGAAACCCTTATAGAAGTATAAGCTGTTCCAGCAAAAGTAAAGGTAAAAGGAAGTGTTATTGCGTTAGAAATTCCTTCATCTGCTGTGGCTGGAATTGAAGTATCGGTTACTCCGGCAACACCTGTAAGCGAAATATAATTTCCCTGGATTGACGTAAAAGTGTAATTGCTTGCCGATTGCCCATATGAATATATAAAAATTAAAAAGAGACCTAAAGTTATATATATGTTTTTCATTTTAATTTATATTTAGATTAAGTTGTTTCCTACTCAATAAACTACCTCAAAATGCATTTATGACTTTTGTAAATCTTAAAACACATTATTAAACACAACCTAAAGTACTGATAATCAATACGAAAAATTAACTTGAATAAATTAAAGATTATCCCAAAAAAAAATATTTTAGAATATTATATGCATGACAAATCATCTATTTAAATTTAATTTTAAATAAATGTGAATGATTTTATAAACTGGATTTTACAAAAAATCCGACAAAACAATTTTGTCGGATTTTTTAAAGAGTAGTAATATTTTTATTTAAACAGTGTCTTTTTAGTAATAGATTTTCCATTCTCTAACAGCACTTTTACTAATAAAATTTGCTGTGTAGCCGATAAGTCCGTAATCATTAACTGTGTATCTTTAATGTTTTCTATATTTGATAATTGTTTACCTGTAACATCATAAACAAAGATTTTATCCATATTTTCAACATTTGAGCTTATCGAAATTACATTATTTTTAACTCCAATTGAAATTATATTATTTGCAGATTCAAAATTATCTGTACTTAATGTATTACTAGTATATCTTAAAACAAACCTATTATTAAAAACCCCTGTTTCAGTAGTAAAAGTATAATCATTTTGTCTTAAATCAATAATTGTATTATTTAATTTATCTTCTAAATAAACAGGATGAGTGAAAAACATACCATCCACTTCGTCAATAGAAATAGTAAATTCGCCCTTTATAATAGTACGGTAACCCAAAGGCACAACATCAGATTCGTTGAAAGGCAGAGCACGGCCCTGAATCACAAGATTACGATTTGAATTAATACTATAAAAATCTATATACGGATTCATATCCAAACTTATTCCGTCAAATTTACTGTCATATCCATTTGTTGCCCCTTCAATATAACCAACTAATAATTGTTTAAAAGCTCCTTCTGTATTTGTCATATTAAGCCAAATACGATGTTTTTCTAAAGCACTGGTTTTAGAAGTTGTGGATGATTCAAAAGATTGAATATTGTTCTCAGAGATTGCATTATTGAATGCATTTGTTTTTGATTGTCCAAACGAGCATATACTCACCAATATGCCTACCGTAATAAAAATCTTTTTCATCTCAATTAAATTTTAAATGAATAATTCAGTTTTAACAAAAAAAGGCACCAAAAATTCCTTTTTGAGTATTTATCAAAGAGCACCATTAAGGTAACATTTTTTTTATTCCGTAATCGTTGAAAAGCATAAAAAATCGATTAAATGCATTTATATAATTAATTTAACAAACTGAAATAAATAATTCATTAAAAATCAACAAGATAGAAACAAACATTAAATGAACAAAAGTTGAGCATAATGTTAAATTTCAGTAAAAGAAAATACTAATTAAAAGCTTTTGTAAGTTTTTTTTTCTTATCGAAAAACCTAAATAAATCTTTTTAGCTGTTTTTTAAATTTTTTTCAATATTTACAATATTTAGAAGTTAATTATTTTGAAGTAGCTATAATTTTTTATTTACTATATTATTGTGTGTTAAAATGATTTTAAGTAGCAAGATTTCATTTTTTAAATTGGAGGTTACTGATTAAACTTCAGAAGCTAAAATTTCTGAATCGCTATAAACTAATTTTCCTGTAAGATCATACACAAACACTTTATCAATAGTTTCTTCAAGAGAATTAAATTTTAAGCTCTTTTTATTTATGAGTGGTATTGAAAAAGCCAATACTGTCAGAACTGTGGGGTTTGTCTGCAACAGCTACTTTTGCTCAAAAAAACATATTCACTAAACAACTGAATTTGAGTTGCTTCTAATGGGGTTTCCAAAAGTATAAAAAAAACAATTCCAATATGTTAAATTTTCTTACTTTTTTTTACATTCATTAAAGCTTTTCCACAATTATATTAAATAAGCTACTTTTGTTTTTAATTAATCATTTTCATTTTTAAGTATGACCATCAAAGAAGCATTACAAAAACTAGAACATTTTTGTGCCTATCAGGAACGTTGCCATGATGAAGTCGTAACTAAACTATATTCTTTAAAAATGTCTCCAGAGGAAATCGACATTATTATTGTCAAACTAATTGAAGATAATTTTTTAAACGAAACACGCTTTGCCTGCAGTTTTGCACGTGGTAAGCACCGTATTAAAAACTGGGGAAAAATTAGAATAGTAAATGAACTTAAAACAAGACACATCTCTACAGCCAATATTAATCTGGCTTTAAAAGAAATTTCCGCTGAGGAATACGCAACAACATTTGATGAGCTTTCTCAAAGATGCTGGGAAAGTTTAACAGAACGAAATACCCTAAAAAAACGAAAGAAATTTTGCGATTATCTACTGCGAAGAGGTTATGAAAACAATTTAGTTTATGACAAGGTAAAAGAACTTGAACTACTGAGTTGAGTGAATTGTTTAATCTACTAATAAAAAATCCGATAACTTATGCTATCGGATTTTCTAATTTATAGTTTGTAGTTTTATTTAAAGATCACTTTTTTGGTCGTCTGGTAGCCATTCCCCAGTACTACTTTGATCAGCAAAACCTGTTGCGCAAAGGGCTGGTTCTGAAGAATCAATTCAAGATTGCCAACCTTATCTTTACTATACAACTCTTTTCCTGAAACATCATAAATAAAGACCTTGTCAATGTTTTCTGTAGTCGAATTTACTGTAATGGTTTTATTCTGGGCAACAACCCAAACAGCATCATCAACCGTTTCAAAATCACCGGTCCCCAATGTTGTGTTCTTGTAGCGAAGCACAAATCGATTCTTGAAGGTACCTGCCTTGGTCGTAAAAGTATAGTTTTTCGCCGTCAATTCGTTTATTGTTCCGGTCTGCTTGTCTTCCAGATAAATTCTCTGCGTAGCCAGCTTACCATCGGCCTGATCTATTGCAATGGTGAAATCTCCCGCAATTTTCGAACGATACCCTAAAGGAACAACATCTGAATCACTGAATGGCAAGGCACGCCCCTGGATGGTCAGATCGGTAGCATCGTTGATACTATAAAAATCAATGTAACTGTTGCCGTCATAACTCTGTCCGTCGAAAATCTTATCATATCCATTGCTAGCACCTTCTATGTAGCCAATAAGCATTTGTTTGAATGCACCTCCTGCATTGGTTAGGTTAAGCCACAAACGGTGTTTCTCCATCAATGCTGATTTCGAGGTGTTACCAGGTTTGAAAAACTGCGAATTATTGGTTCCGCCAAAACGCATTTCATTTGTGAACTCAACATGACCAGAACCAGATTCTGCACTGGTGAAAAAAGACTGCCCTGCAGCAATGTAACCAGTGGGTTTCATTCCTTTATCTACTCCGTTAACACTGTGCTTTGGATCACTAAGCGCAGAGGCAACACCTCCTGTAAGGTTGTAGCTCGCATAATCATCCGAAACATAAGCATACTGGGCACCAACTAGTTTAACTGCCGTGTTATGAGTCCAGAAATAAACCGTTCCACCTAAGATACCACTGTTGTTTGCATTATCATACAAAAACGAGTCTGCAAAGATAGCTGAAGGATAAGGATTACCTATAAGGTAATATTTATCTTTCTCCATATACTGCCCGCTGGTAATCTTTCCGTTATTGGGTTTGCCTATAAATGAAAGATTCTGTACATAGCTGCTGCCATTCCAGGTCTCACCGTTTGGATATACTGTTTTTATATCAGGAACACGGATGGCATAACCGATACCAGCTTGCATCACAGTCGAAGATGGCTCTTCGTTCCATCTGTCTCCTGTATAGGACAAATATTTATCCCAGCGCGTATTAGGAGATAAATTATACAATGTTTGGCCTTCTACAGGTGAGGACCAATACGTGGAATCGTAATTCTTCATCGGCTGAGAACTACGCTTATAGATGATTTTACCAGAATTATTGTTTACAGTCGTATTAACATCTTGTAACAAGCTGGCATTGTTTTCAAATGTCAAAGTACCTCCGTTAACTGTTACCTCATTTTTAATAGTTAATGTTCTTCCTGAAGTTACAATTACATTGCCCGAATTTACTGTACAGCTACAACCCGATATATCACTTGTTACATTGTAATCACCCTCAAAAACGATTTTATCTCCGGCAGTTGGTAATGTTGTATCACCTGTTTTGGACCATTTCGAACCATCCCATGTATTTGCCACCTGACTCATATTTAAAGTTGCAGAAGCATCAGAGATACAGTTTCCTTCTTTAACAGTAAAAGTATAAGTACCAGCAGGCAAACCTGTAAGCGCATAACTTGTTGTATTAGGAGTTGGATTAGTATAGATTGGCGTTGGATTTCCATTTCTGTATAATTCCCAATTTCCAGTAGGTAAATTATTCAAGACTACACTACCCGTTGCAACTGAACATGTAGGATAAGTTGTTGTACCTAAAGTTGGCGCATTAAAGGCGTCTATGTTAATTCTGGATTCTATAGAAGTCTTAGTACAAATACCACTTTTCAATATAACCTGATACGTTCTAAATGCACCTGGAAATGCTGTTGGTGTATAAGATATTTGGCCTGCAGTTCCTGGAATATCATTCCAGGTCGCATTATTTAAGTCGTCACTGTATTGCCATATTAAAACTAATGAAGAATCCGGATAAACTGCATTTCCTGCATCATTTCGCAAGGTTAAAGTTGGTAAAGGGCTTCCTTTACAAATATGTGTTCCGCCATTTACCCTTCCTCTGTCCAAAACAGTTACGTTTGTAGTGTAAATAGCTGCTACTGCACCATTACATCCATTAGAATTAGTATAATTAACGGTAACAATTTTAGAACCCGCAGTTAACCATTCAATCACAATATCATAATTTGTACTTGTACCTCTAGCAATAAGTCTATAATCTGTATTCAGAACTCCTGAAACAGTCCAAGTATAATTAGATTGTCCACTCTGGGTGGTATAACTCATATGTTCTCCTGCACATGTTTGCACCTGCGGAGCGGTTGTGAATGTTGGCGTTGGAGTTGGGTTAGGTGTAATATTTCCTGTAGTTGATGCAGAACTTGTACCACATGTATTTGTTGCTGTTACAGATACTGTCCCTATCCCTGAACCAGCTGTAATAGTTGCAGATGTAGTTGTTCCTCCTGCTGTTACTGACCAGCCTGTTCCTGTTACTGACCAGGTATAAGATGTAGCCCCTGCTACTGGTGATATGCTAAAGGTATTTCCTGTTGAACCTGCACATATATTAGCTGGCTGTGTAATTGTTCCCGGTGTTGCTGGAGCTGTAGTTGGAGCAACACTACCTGTAGTAGAAGCTGAACTAGTACCACAAGCGTTAGTCGCCGTAACAGAAACTGTTCCTGAACCTGAACCAATTGTAATGGTTGCAGATGTAGTTGTTCCTCCTGCTGTTACTGACCAGCCTGTTCCTGTCACTGACCATGTATAAGATGTAGCCCCTGCTACTGGTGATATGCTAAAGGTATTTCCTGTTGAACCTGCACATATATTAGCTGGCTGTGTAATTGTTCCCGGTGTTGCTGGAGCTGTAGTTGGAGCAACACTACCTGTAGTAGAAGCTGAACTAGTACCACAAGCGTTAGTCGCCGTAACAGAAACTGTTCCTGAACCTGAACCAATCGTAATGGTAGCAGAAGTAGTTGTTCCTCCTGCTGTTACTGACCAGCCTGTTCCTGTCACTGACCAGGTATAAGATGTAGCCCCTGCTACTGGTGATATGCTAAAGGTATTTCCTGTTGAACCTGCACATTTAGTAGCTGGCTGTGTAATTGTTCCAGGTGTTGCTGGAGCTGTAGTTGGAGTGATATTTCCTGTAGTTGAAGCAGAGCTGGTACCGCAAGCATTAGTTGCCGTTACTGAAACCGTTCCTACTCCAGAACCAATTGTAATGGTTGCAGATGTAGTTGTACCTCCAGCTGTTACTGCCCAGCCTGTTCCTGTTACAGACCAAGTGTAAGATGTAGCTCCCGGTACTGAAGTTATACTAAAAGTATTGCCTGTTGTACTTGCACATTTATTGGTTGGCTGGTTAATTGTTACTGGTGTTGCTGGTACTGCTGTAACTGTTATAGTCCCCGTAGCATTCCTTGTGCCTCCACAACTACCACCCGTTAATGGAATAGTGTAATTAAAAGTTCCTGAAACAGTAGGAGTACCGCTAATAGTCAATGTATTGCCTGATAAAGATGGAGATACTCCAGATGGTAAACCGGTCACAGTTCCAATACCTGTAAAGCCAATTACAGTATGTGTTATTGGGGTTAATGCTGTATTAATACAGACTGTTGGGGTTGATGAAGCTGCAGAAATAGAATTATTAACTGTTACTAATACCGGATTAGAAAATGAACTGCAATAAGAATTAAATTGATTTTGTACAACAGCTCTAAAATAAGTACTTGTAGTTAAAACACCAATTTTAGCAATAGACAAAACATTTGTTGTTTCAGAAATATCAGATACATTAGAAGTAAATCCTATATCACTTGCTTTTTGCCATTTTACTATTGCCGTATTTGTAGTTGTATATCCACTTAATGTAAGGTTGGATGTTAGAGAATTTCCTGCACAAATAGTTTGCGCCGGAGAAACCGAACCTCCAACAGGAGCTGTTGTTTGAAAACTTACAACATTAGAATTTCCTGTTACTATACAATTATTGTATGCTCTCACTCTATAATACAAAGTACCAGCAGGAAGATTATTCGATGGACCAATTCCATTATTACCTGTAACATTAAAACCATTGTATCCTGCTACAAAATTTGTAAACCCGCTATCTGTAGCAATATCTAAATAGTATCCTGTTGCATTAGCTACTATATTCCATTGAGGTTCAGCATAATTACATTGTACGTTACCACTTATAGAAGTTGCAACCGGAACTACTGGGCTAGGTGTTGTTGCATAAGTCATTACAGAAGAACTTGTACTTGTACCACAATTACCATATGCTCTAACTCTGTAATAATAAGTAGTTCCTGGATTTAAACCTGTTATAGGGTATACTAAAACATTTCCAACATCAAGATTAGTATACGATGGAAGTATAGTTCCTGTACTAAAACTACTATTTGTTGCGACATCTATAAAATATTTTGTCGCTAATGCTGTATAAGCCCATTGAGCATTAAAACTTGTACATAATGGACTATCAGGATTAGCTGTTCCTGGTGCGGCAGGTGCTCCAGCAACAGTTACATTAAAACCAGCTCCATATCCACTTCCACAAGCATTAGTCGAATTCACAACTATTTGTCCTGAAGTAGCATTTGAAGCAAAAGTTGCAGTAGCAGAACGTCCATCGGCTGATGTAACAAAAGTAACTCCAGTACCACTATAACTCCACGTATGATTATAATTAGCACTATTAGATGTTACTGTATAATTAGCCGAAGTATTTTGACATTGTGAATTAGAGCCATTAATAGCGCTTACTCCTCCTCCTGGTCCATTAGCAACATATACATTTCTTGTAGCTGTAACACCTGATCGGGTATAAGTAATTGTTGCAGTTCCTACTCCAGCAGCTGTGACTAACCCTGTCGAAGAATTTACAGTAGCAATTGAAGTGTTGCTGCTAGACCACATGCCCCCTGATGATGTAGAACTAAAAGTCGTTGTATTGGTACCATAAGTACAGATATATTGATTACCTGACAAAATACCTGCCTGATTTATACCTCCATTCGAAACAATTTGAGTAAAAGAGGGTACATTGCTTCCATTACAATTTGCGACAGCAGAACCACCGATTGTTATTAAGTCAGATGCACTGCAACTATTATTACTTTTTATGGCTGAACCTGATTCAAACACAATAGAAGAACCTGCTCCCAATTTCAAATCTTTATTACTACCAGCATCAAAGTCCAAAGTAGCATTATTTCTAACGATAAACTGAATAGCCCCTAAACATGTAAGATCTAAATTGGCATCCATGTTTAAACTCATAGCGTTCGTACCATTACCAATATATAAAATCCCACCACATGCAGATATAGGTGCATTACCACAAGTGAGAGCAGATGTATTTGTAGTTGTGGTGATCGAACATTGCGCATTTACACTGGTGTAAAAAACAGCAAAAAGCAGAATAAGTAAAATTCTCTTCATAAAAAAAATTTTTAAATTCTTATAAACAATAGTTTTATAACTAAATTTTGTTGATTATTTCTTTCTAATAGTACTCCCTGTTTCAGGATGATAAAATTAAATTTCTTTAAAATTTTGTACTTTCCTGTACCTACGTAAAAACCCGTAAGAAGGTTTTATTTTTGTAATCCATTTTAACTTAGAGTATGAAACAAAATTAACTGGTAAAATCAGCATTTTTATGGATTTTCCGACCTTTTAGATGAAAGACATTATTAGTCGATGAGCGACCTGTTTTGAATTAAAAAAAGTAAGAATCGAAAGTATTTACTTACAGTAAAAATTGGATAATTCATAATAAAAAGTAAGTTTAAAACTACGTATAAAAACATAAAACGTCTGATTTTCAACATTCCATGTTTTTTTTATAACTAAAGAGGATATAAAAGTTAAATTTCTTTTAGTCAGTAGGAACATAGAAAACTTTAAGTCCTTTTTAACTTTAGGTTTTTTCATTTAAAAAATACGGTTGTATCTTTGAGAAGTTATACAATACCGCAAAATATGAAATACACTATTCTCCCTAATACAGCTATATCAATAAGCAAAATCTGCCTGGGTACAATGACCTTTGGGGAACAAAACACAGAAACTGAAGGGCATCAGCAAATGGATTATGCATTTGAAAATGGTGTCAATTTTTTTGATACAGCCGAAATGTATTCGGTTCCGGCACGTGAAGAAACTTATGGAAGTACCGAGAAAATAGTGGGTAGCTGGTTCAAAAAAACCGGTAACCGTGATAAAATAATCCTGGCTTCAAAAATCGCGGGACCAAATCCAAATTTTGGCTACATGCGTGAGAAATTGGATTTCTCTCCGGCAAGTGTCAAATATGCTTTGGAAAACAGCTTAAAACGCCTGCAGACAGATTACATAGACTTATATCAACTGCATTGGCCGGAACGCAAAACTAATTGTTTTGGTCAACGGGGATTTAAAGTTCAGGATGAAGCCTGGGAAGATAATTTCAGGGAAGTTTTGGAAACTTTTGATGTTTTGATTAAAGAAGGTAAAATAAAACATATTGGTGTTTCAAACGAAAATGCCTGGGGAATGATGCGTTTTCTGGAGGAAAGCAAATACCAAAACTTACCAAGAATCAAAACGATTCAAAATCCATATAATTTATTAAACCGCCTTTTCGAAGTGGGTTCTGCCGAAGTTTCTGTACACGAAAATGTTGGATTGTTAGCCTATTCGCCATTAGCTTTTGGAGTTTTATCGGGTAAGTTTTTAACAGGAGAACCGCACACAAATGCCAGAATCAATCTTTTTCCGCAATACAAGCGTTACAACAGCGAAGAAAGCACTCGGGCAACTCGTTTATATCAGGAAATAGCTCATAAACATGGATTGACTTTGACTGAACTGGCTTTAGCTTTTGTATTACAGCAGCCTTTTTTAACAAGTGCAATTATTGGTGCTACAACATTAAATCAGTTAAAAGAAAATATTGCAACTGTTGATGTAACCCTTTCAAAAGAAATCATAGCTGAGATTGAAGAAGTTCAGGCTATTATTCCGGATCCTGCTCCTTAAATTCAAATCATTAAATACAAAATCCCGACAACCTTACAGTTATCGGGATTTATTTTTAGGATTCATTTAATAATACATAACCAAAATGATTTTCTTTTTTGAATGATCAATCAGCTTTTCCACAGTTCCAAAAAACTTTTCATTCACCATTGGGCAGCCAAGACTGTTGCAGATAGTATAAGGCTGTTCTTCAAAAGGGACATCGAAATATTTATGAAGGACTATATTTCGGTCAAAAGCATTACTGTTTGTTTTTTCTAAACCATATAATTTATACGATTTACCAAATTTTCCGGTGTAAGAACCGCCAATTGCATATTTTCCTAAAGAACTGCAATTAGAATTTTTTACGTTGCTAAACTTTAGTTTACCAATAATACCCGTTTCTGATCCTGAACCATGTCCTACCAGCCCTTTATCGAGTAATTTATCATGTTTTAAATCGTAAATAAAAAACCGGTGTTTTCCTGATGCTATCTTCATGTCTAATAAGAAAGCAACATCTGAATTATATTTCAGAGATTCCCCCAAAAATCTCCTTATAACAGCTGCTTCCTTTTTTAGATTCTCTTCATAAGAATAAACCGGCTTTTCATTTATACTTTTTAAATCTTTGTCCTTGTCATTTCTGCATGCAAAACCCGCGCCAAAAATTCCAGTTAAAAGCAAGATTAAAATATTCTTTCTCATATTTACAGATTGGCTTTAGGATTGCTATTTTTCAACCGTGTATCCTTTCACCTTTGCAAACCCCAATATTGATGTATTGATAGCATTACCTAAATCATCTTGCTTTTTACTTTTCTTAGACTCTGAATCAATATATTCCTGACGCTTTTTAGCCAACACACTAATTTCTTTTTGGATTGTTTCTCTTTCCTTTGATTTTTGAGCCACAAAAGTTTTTATCTCTTCTGCTGATTTATTTTGAAGCTCAACAGGCAACTCTTCTTTTTTGATTTTCGAAATAGCCGTTGCATCATCTTTTACTTTGTCAACCAGATCCCAGCTTTCGTTTTTATAAATGGCTTTTGATTTACTCACAGCGCGTTCTGTATAATTGGATGCCGAAACTTTTTTTGCGTTTTGGTCCTGCATATTTTGATTCATTTTTTTCTCATATCCTTTTGAACCATAATTGATATACGTTTTATTTATTTTTTCGTCGCATTTTGAAATTTCATTATCATACGGAGTAACTATATACTGCACAGCCTGATTTGAATCGATATTAAAATATTTTCCTTTACCATAATCGGCACCATCTTTCCAGAGAATGTTTATACCTTCGGTTTTATTGCCGCAAAAAATAGTGTTAACGTAAATATCATGCTGCAAGGCATCACTAATCGCTTCCTTATAATTGATCCCGCCCTGATTAAAATCTTCATTTCCGGCAATATAAATGAGTTTCATATTACTTTTTTCTCTCGCCCATTTTAATTGTTTGGTGGCATCCTGAATTACGGCTCCGCAATATTCATTTCCGCCATTGGTTCTTAAAGCAAACAGCTTTTCAGAAATCAAATCCAAATCTGTCGAAAGGGGTGTTACTTGTCGTATATAATTGGATTGCTTCGATAATCCGTCATTTCCGTATTCATACAAAGCAATTTCGATATCCGGGGTTTTGCCATCGTATTTCAAAGTCGTCAAAGTATTGACAATATTCCAAAGCCTTGATTTCGCCTGATCGATTAATCCGTCCATACTGCTCGAAGTATCCAATAAAAGCGCGACCTGAATTTTTGTGTTTTCATTTGTAATTGTTTTTTTAATCCTGGTATCTTTCGTTGGATTTGCATTGGATGAATTGCAGCTTACAAAACTGATTACAGTTGCCAAAATTGCGGAGATAAATAAGTTTGATTTCATGGTTGTCTGATTTTAAAGGTTCGATTACAGACCAAACTTAGAAACTAAAAATCCTCGTTTTTTGAAGAAATGGTGAAACCGTGTTTTGACTTGGTGAAACAAGTTGTAAACGGAACATAAAATACTTTACTTTACATTGTTATTTTTAAACGTTCGAAATTTCCGGAACTCAAGTAACATAATTGTAATAATATGAGACGTTTATTATCCATTACTGTTTTTTCGTTATTTATATTGTTGTTGCTACCTTTTAAAATAGCAGCACAGGATACTATTTCAAAAAAGAAAGCGATCCGTGTATCAAAAATGAGCAAAGCAGCAAAAAACTTAGAGAAGTCCCTGGATGTAAACGATGAAGGACAAATTGCCAAAAACTATGAAACGCTGGCAAATGAATTTCTAAATAAAGGGAATAATGTAAAGGCGGAGGAATATTATAAAAAAGCATTGACAAGTTATACAAAACTTAAGCTTACTGAAGACAAGGTCCGTGTTACGAGAAATCTTGCAAAAGTTCAGGAAAACCAAAAAAACTTTGATTTAGCAATTAAAAATTATGAAGCCGCAGGTTCATTGGCAAAAGATGCTTCTGAAGAAAAAATCAATATAAATGATGCCAATCGTTTACGTAATAGTTCAAATCCCGCCAGTCAAACCGATTATGTCGATTCGAATATTGAATTGCTGAAAAAAGAAAATAAAAGCAAGGAAGTTACGGAAGCTTATGTCCAGAAAGCGCAGAATTCATTAGACCTTAAAGATAAAAAGGTTGCCATAGAAAGCTATAAAAAAGCCCTTGTGTATGCAAAAGACAAACCTGAAGCTGTAATTAAAATCAAAAACGAAATTGCCAAAGTTTACGCATCAGATAATCAGTTTGAAGAAGCAATTGGCATTAACGAAAAGCTTTTGGCGGAAGCCGTCACAAAACAGGATTTTAATACCCAAATAAAACAATTACAATCGCTGGCTTCGCTTTATTTAAAAAAAGAAGAACCAAACAAAGCCGTTTTATCATTGAAAGAAGCGTATGATTTGGCCTCCCGTAAAGGAAATTCAGCAGAAGCGAAAAAAACGTTATTAGAACTGGTGCAATATTATAAAGCTGAAGGAAATGAAAAAGAAAGCATGGCGCTTTATGAAGGATTTCTTAAAAATTTCGATCAGTTAATCCAATCGGATACGACCTTAATTAATACTAAAAAATTCCAGATTACCGAAGGTAAAATTCGCCAGCTGGAAAAAGAAAAATCGCTTAAAGATGAGTTAATCACAAAGAAAAACACCTTCAATTATTTTTTAATAGGATCTGTTATATTGCTCTTGGTTCTGTTTCTTTTTATTGTAAAATCGCTTTATTCCATCAAAACAAAAAACAAAGAAATCGCTTTGCAGTCATTACGCCGGGAAATGAATCCGCATTTTATTTTCAACAGTTTAAATAGTGTGAATCAGTTTATTTCTGAAAATAAGGAACTCGAAGCTAATAAATATCTCACTTCCTACTCTACTTTAATGCGCGATATGATGGAAAACTCTAATAAGGATTTCATTATTTTGGATAAAGAAGTGGAACGGTTACAAAAATACCTGGATCTCGAACATTTGCGTTTTCAGGATAAATTTGATTTTGAAATTACGGTGGATAAAGAACTAGATGCCGAAACTGTTTTTGTACCCAATATGATCATTCAGCCACACTTAGAAAATGCGATTTGGCATGGTTTGCGTTATCTGGATAAAAAGGGATTTTTACATCTAAAATTTCAATTAAGCGAGGGAAAAGTAAATGTAATTATTGAAGACAACGGAATTGGTTTAACCAAAAGCCAGGAACTTAAAACCAGTAATCAGAAAGTACATGAATCACGAGGGCTCAACAATACAAAAGAGCGAATCAGTTTGCTGAATGAATTGTATAAGAAGAACATTTCTTTTGCAATCAAAGAGAAAGAATTGCCCGAATCCGGAACTGTAGTTGAAATCATTTTTCCATTAATCGATACGATATGATGCCTTTTAAAAAGATAAAAAGTGTAATTGTAGAAGATGAACTGGCAGCACGAGAAGTGCTCAAAAATTATCTGAGCAAATATTGTCCACAAGTAGAGGTAGTTGGTGAAGCACAGAACATAAAAGAAGCGGTTCCGTTGTTACATGAAATTCAGCCACAATTGGTTTTTCTGGATGTGGAAATGCCTTTCGGGAATGCTTTTGATGTTTTGGAAGCCTGTAAAGACCTGCAATTCGAAACCATATTTGTAACAGCTTTTTCTGAATATTCCTTAAAAGCCTTAAATCAAAGTGCTGCTTACTATCTTTTAAAACCTATTTCTATAGAAGAATTGATTGTAGCTGTAAACAAGGTGCATCATCAAATCATGAATCAGGAAATCTTTAACCGGAATAAAATTATTGTCGAAAATTTTCATGAGTCAAAACCTGAAAAACAACAGGTCATCCTGCCAACTCTGGAAGGATTTGAAGTCGTAAAAATGGAAGAAATCGTACGACTTCGAGGTAACGGCAACTTCACCGATTTGTATTTGAATAATGGCAGTAAAAAAATGGTCTGCCGGTTTTTAAAACACTTTTCAGAGATTCTGCCATTGCCTTTTATACGTGTCCACAAATCACATATTATCAATATGAATTGTGTGAAATCGTATAATAAAGGAGGAATCATAACGCTCAATAATGGATCTGAAATTGAAGTTTCACCAACTTACAAGGAAGAGTTTTTGAAGAATTTTAAATAGTGTTGCCACAAGGCAGAAATTTTTAACCCCCAATATTGTCATTTCGACCTTTTGGGAGAAATCACACTAGAAACTCGACAACAGTGAGTTGCGCTCCCTCAGTGATTTCTCCTTTCGTCGAAATGACAAACCTTAACAATAAGTTTATAATCATCACAAAATTCTATAAATCAAACTCATCATTCACTGACAAAGAATCAACAGGAATCTGAGTCGAATCCGGCACTTTAATTTTGATTAAAGAACGTGCATTGCCAGATATGTACACCGGCAATTGACCAAGTGTATCCTCCGGAACCAAAAGACCTCTGCGGAACATCAAATTCTTTAAGAATTTTTGATTTTGCAAGGCGTAATCTTTAAGGTTTCCCTGATCATTAAACTGATACATGAATTTTCGAGGCTTTGGGATAATCGTTGCCAGGTATAAACATTCATCAACACTTAAATCAGATGGACTTTTCTGGAAATAAAACTGACTTGCTTCTCCAATTCCGTACACATTTGGTCCCCATTCAATAATATTGAAATACACTTCCAGCATTCTTTCTTTACTTACAATTCGGTTATTTTCTAAAATATAGACCAATAAAATTTCTTCCAGCTTTCGCGAAAGTGTTTTTTCACGAGTTAAAAAAACGTTTTTAATCAACTGCATACTAATGGTACTGGCGCCACGAGAGAATTTTTTCGTCCTGATGTTTTTTAGAATCGACTGCTTGAAAGCTTCATTGATGAATCCGCGGTGCGAAAAGAATGACGGATCTTCGGTCGTCAATACACATTTTTGCAAATAAGGTGATATCTGATCCAAAGGCGTATAATTAGGATTTGCAGCTCCTACTAAAACAGGACGCTGCAATACATTCTGAATAATAGCACGATAAACAAACTCACCGTTTAGTTTATTCAGATTAGCTTCTCCGTATTTCGTAATTCTAAGATTCTCTTTATTAAGTTTACTGTCAAAAACTAAAGTATTAGGTTTGTTTTTATTGAATTTAAAATCCAGTTTATAATCAAAATTACCAGTCGCTTCCATTCCCTGAAAATGCGTAAACAATCCATCAGGCAATGAAACAATAAAATCCTGTGCCTTCATTTTAGGAATATCCACTTTCAAAGTATAAACTGTATCCGATTCTGTATTGTACGAAACATACGGTTTCACTTTTATTTTGTTGAGCTGCATGGTTGATGTGCTGTCAATCGAAATAAAATCAGATCCTAATAAAAAGCGATAATCAAATCGTGCATTTTTTATGACAACATCCTTACTCGCAATTTTAGGATGGTTAATTTTTAAATTGGCAATAGAAGTATATCCGTCAATATGTAACTCGCTTCCGTCTTTATCAATATTAGCAACATTTAAGCGTATCGAATCAAAACTTGCTTTTAAATTATACCGTTCGTCTAAATAAGGAACTCTGATAGCTCCGGTATCCAGATTGAAAAACCTAATGTCCGCTTTTTTATTTCTTGGATCAGCAAAACCTTTTATATTCCAGCGCTGATCAAAATTTTTGCTTTGAACATGCAAATTTGTGGTTAGTTGTTTGTTCTGCAAAACCAGTTTATTAATAGCAATACTTGCTTTTTTACCATTGTCATCAATTTTGAAATCCAGGTTTTCCAGTTTCATATCGGTCGGAACCAGATTCAGTAATTTTGTAATAATGCGATAAGCAACATCAGCATATTTACGTTTTTCATCTGATGTTTCTTCAGTATCATTCTTTTTCAGAAAGGCATCAAAATTTCGAATCTTACCTTTTTTAACTAATTGAATGTAACCGTCGTTAATTTTTAAAGTGCCGAGCTGTACATCACCAATTAACAGATTACTAAGGCTTATGGTAGTTTCTACCTGTTTAATATTGAAAAGAGTGTCAGCATTTTTTGGAACTAAAACAATATCAGTAAATTTAACTCCCGACAAACCATCAAAAGAAGCTTCCTTTATTGAAAAATCACTATTGTAATCAACAACCATTTTGTGCGTTACCTTTGCAATAACTTGTTTTAAAAGCGAATTACGAAAAGAGTATAATCCGATACAAAGCAAAATAAACACTACCAGAAGTATTTTAAGAGCTTTGACTATTTTTTGTTTTGGAAATCGCATAAAGAAATTTATAAAAATTAACCAAACAGAATACTTGCCACATCTTCAATTTTAGCTACAAGTTCAATTTTAATACCTGTATTTTTCAGGGCAATTTTATTATATCTGGATACAAAGATAGTATTGAAACCTAATTTTTCAGCTTCCTGAATACGCTGATCTACACGGTTAACAGGTCGAATTTCACCCGAAAGACCTACTTCACCGGCAAAACAGAAACCTTTTGTAACCGGAATATCTTCATTAGAGGATAAAATGGCAGCCACAACAGCCAAATCAATCGCAGGATCATCAACAGAAATTCCACCCGTCACATTCAGGAAAACGTCTTTTGCGCCTAATCTAAAACCGGCTCTTTTTTCAAGAACAGCTAAAATCATATTAAGCCTTTTGGCATTGTAACCTGTTGTACTTCGTTGTGGCGTTCCGTAAACAGCTGTGCTAACCAGCGATTGTATTTCAATCATCAACGAACGCATGCCCTCCATAGTTGTAGCAATAGCAGTTCCCGACATTTCTTCATCTTTATGCGAAATCAAAATTTCCGATGGATTGCTTACTTCTCGTAAACCGCTTCCCAGCATTTCGTAAATGCCCAATTCAGCAGTTGAACCAAAACGGTTTTTTAGGGAACGTAAAATTCGATAAACATGATTTCTGTCGCCTTCAAATTGTAAAACGGTATCCACCATATGCTCCAGAATTTTTGGCCCGGCAATATTTCCATCCTTGGTAATATGCCCGATCAAAATAACAGGAATATTGGTTTCTTTTGCAAATTTGATCAACTCGGCTGTAGTTTCCCTAATTTGAGAAATACTTCCCGCAGTAGATTCGATATAATCAGTATGAAGTGTCTGAATCGAATCAATAATTACAATTTCAGGCTGAATTGCTTCAATCTGTTTGAAAATATTTTGCGTTTTGGTTTCCGTGAGGATATAACAATTATCACTGTCTGGCGTAATTCTTTCTGCACGCATTTTTATTTGTTTCTGGCTTTCTTCACCGGAAACATACAAAGTTTTGTAAGGTAATTTTAATGAAATTTGCAGCAAAAGAGTACTTTTACCAATCCCGGGTTCGCCACCCAAAAGTGTTAAAGATCCGGGAACTATTCCTCCACCCAGTACCCGGTTCAGTTCACCGTCAGTAGTATCCATTCGGATTTCCTGAGCCGAATCGATTTCATTAATTTTTAAAGGCCGAGGTGCTTTTCCTGTTGGGGTTGGTTCACTTTTCCAGGCTACTTTTTCCTGCTTCTGAATAATTTCTTCGGCAATAGTATTCCATTCCTTACAGGCGTTGCACTGCCCCTGCCATTTGGCATATTGTGTACCACAGTTTTGGCAAAAGAAGGAAGTTTTAACTTTAGACATTATTTTGATTTTTTGGCAAGCGTATTCATTTCATCAATTTTCTCGTACATCATATCTTTTGTCAGCTCACCAATTGGCTGCATTTGTGAAGCATTTTGATATCTTTTTGATGCTCTTTTCGGATCACCTCTTTTTTCATACATCAAACCTAATTCGTACTCTCCCAACATTGCCAAAGGATAATCAACATTTGCAATTTCTGCCATTTTCTCTAACTCATCGTAGGCATTTCTTTTCAAAATAAGATTTTCAACAACTTTAAAATCATTTATTCTAACAGGAATATCGACACCCAAAACTTCTGACATCGTATTGTATTTATTTTCTAAATAATTAGCATAGCCCGATTGGAGTATAGCGATCTTATCTTTAAACTCAACCGAATTAATAGGTTTGTAAACCTCAAAAATATGATACAAAGCATTTGGAATAGAGTATAAAACTTCTGAATAATGAGTCGAATTTTTAAACACATCATATTTAAAGTTGACCAAAGGATTATTAGCAATTTTAATATTGCCGGCTAACTTTTCTATTGGTTCTTTTATTTTAGTAATATCTCCGTCTGCCGCTGATAAATAATAAAAAAATGGTTCTTTTACTTTCGCAAATTTCTCAGGTATACGTACTTCCATTTTTGGTGCAAGCTCAGGACTTAAACATATATAGCCATTAAAAAGAGGGATTTCTTTATATAAAAAGAAGTTTGTAAAACTGGCTGTTATATCATGTCCTGCAATAATCCTGAAAGGAGCGGTACGATATTGTTTTTCAATATAAGGAACCAATTCAGCTCCGATGAATTCAAAAAATTCTGCACCTTTTTCAAACGGAACACCCTGATTTTGATCGATTGTAGAATCATCATGGCGTTCTCCGTCGTGATTTTGGTGAATTCCGATAATAATCATTTCAGGTAAGTCATCCCAGTAAACACCGTAGCTTAAAGCTCCTGAAAAAGCATCAAACAGATAATCTCCATCCAGCAAATACAAAACAGGGTATTTCTTAGAGGGACTTGTTTCATAAGAGGCAGGAAGTCCAATAGTAATTCTTCTGTCAGCACCCAGTTTTTCAGATTTAACGGTATCGAATTTCTTTTGTGAAAAAACTGACGCAGAGAGTAATAAAGCAAAAAACAAATAAACTTTTTTCATGAATTGGGGAAAATTAAAAAGTATTAAAATAAGATGGCAATATAATACTTTATTTGCTTTTTTGTTAAAGAGGGCTTTTAAAAAGAAAAGAAATTTAAGACAAAAGAAATCTGCTTTGTGCAAAATAAATTTGACAAATAAAAAAAATTAAAAAGAAGTAGTGATTAAGTTAGGGAATTATCATTTTCATTAGGAAAAACAATCCATGGTTTGAAGGTTTTAGCTTCTTCAAATTCCAGGGTTGCATAGGATATAATAATGATAATATCATCTTTTTGAACTTTTCTGGCTGCAGGGCCATTCAGTGTAATTTCGCCTGAATTTCTCTCACCTTTTATAGCGTAAGTTTCAAAACGTTCTCCATTATTAATATTAACAATAGATACTTTTTCGCCTTCAATAATATTTGAGGCTTCCAGTAAAGTTTCATCAATAGTAATACTGCCGATATAATTTAAATCAGCCCCTGTTACTTTAACACGATGAATTTTTGATTTTATAACTTGAATTTGCATGTTGCAAAGGTAAATTAATTTAATGAAATGGTATCAATTAGCCTTATAGAATTAACAAATACCGCTATAAATGCACGGTATTTTTTGTCATTAATTTTATGCTCTATTGGTAACAATGTCGATTCGTCAGCAATTACAAAATATTCGAGATCAAATCTTTCATTGTCCTTAAAGGAATTTTCTACAAATTCTATAGTTTCCTCCGGGCTTTTAGTACTGAATATTTCTTTAGCTTCGGTCAGGGTTTTGTAAATAATGGCTGCTTCTTTTCGTTCCTCAGAAGTTAAACGTTCATTTCGCGAACTCATTGCCAATTGGTTTTCTTCTCTAAAAATAGGACAACCTACTATTTTAACCTGCAAATTGTTTTTTTCAACCAGTTTTTTCACAATCTGCAATTGCTGAAAATCTTTCTCTCCAAAATACGCATTTGTAGGTGAAACAATTTCAAACAATCGCTTAACGATAGTTCCAACACCGTTAAAATGTCCAGGTCTGAACTTCCCTTCCATCTGATTTTCTAATCCATCAAAATCAAATGATTGTGAAATTGTATTTCCTTCGTAAATATCATCTACAGAAGGAGCATATAAAATTATTTTATCACTTAAACCCCTCATTTTCCTTACATCTTCTTCAAGTGTTCGAGGATATTTTTCAAGATCATCAGGATTATTAAATTGTGTAGGATTTACAAAAATACTCACAACAGTATCATCATTTTCTTTAAGCGAACGTTGCATCAAAGCCAGATGACCCTGGTGTAAAGCACCCATTGTTGGCACAAATCCTACAGTTGAATTTGCTGTTTTGATAGTTTTCAAATAGGCTATCAGGGCTACTTTGCCGTAGAAAATATGCATGTCGGTATTATTAAAATTTAGTGCAAACATAATATATTAGTTATAAACTGCATAAATTTTTGTAATTTTGCAACGTTTTTATTACCAAAAATTAAGTAAATTACTATTATGAAAGAGAAGAGGATATTATATGTATCATCTGAAGTCGTGCCTTATTTGGCTGAAAATGAGGTTTCATTAATGTCTTACGATGTGCCTAAAATGATAAACGATCAGGGCGGCCAGATAAGAATTTTCATGCCTAGATATGGAAACATTAATGAAAGAAGGCATCAATTGCACGAAGTAATCAGACTTTCAGGGATGAATTTGGTAGTGAATGATTTAGATATGCCCTTGATTATCAAAGTAGCATCTATTCCGAAGGAAAGAATTCAGGTTTACTTTATAGATAATGATGAATATTTCAAAAGAAAAGCAACTTTTGCTGATGAAGAAGGTGTCTTATATCCTGACAATGATGAAAGAGCCATCTTTTTTGCAAAGGGTGTGGTTGAAACTGTAAAAAAACTGAATTGGGTTCCGGATATTATTCACGTTCATGGATGGCTTGCTGCTATGCTGCCAATTTACATGAAACATTACTATAAAAACGAAGCTTTATTTTCTGAAACCAAGATTGTGACCTCTGTTTATGGTCAGTCTTTTGATGAAAATCTGGATCTGGAAATGATCAACAAAGTAAAATTTGATGGTGTGCCTCATGAGAATATTGCTGATTTAGAAACCCCTAACTACGAAAACATTCTAAAAGCAAGCATTTTACATTCTGATGCCGTGATAATAGCTTCAGAAAACGTGTCGCCAAGTTTAACAAAATTTATAGAATCTTCAGGAAAACCTTTTTTACCTTTCACCACGAAAGATGCATTCGCAGAGGCGTATACAAATTTCTATAAAACTATGGGGCTTTAAATTTTAACATTATTATTAAACATGTACAATACTTCTTTTTTTAAGAAAATTCTTTTAATAGCAACAGTTGCTGTGTTTTATTCCTGCGATAAAGATTTCAATACAGTTGGCGAAGACTTAATTGGGAACAATGATAATTTTGATCTGGAAGCAAAAGACGACTATACTGTTACCGCCTATAATAAAAAAGTGACTCCTGTTGCCTCTAATAATTTGCCTATAAATGCATTGGGAATTTATGAGAATCCTGTTTTTGGCACAACTACAGCAAATTTTAATACTCAGGTGAACTTAGCCTCTTATGCCCCTGCATTGGGATTTGGAGCAGTTATTGACAGTGTAACATTAAATATTCCTTACTTTATAGATCCAACTAAAACTACAATAAGTACAGAAGGTAAAAGAACCTATGTATTGGACTCTATTTATGGACCTGAAACCGGAATATTTAAATTAAGCGTTTACGAATCTGGCATTCTACTAAACAACTATAATGCTAATAATTATGATATCAGTCAATTTTATAATACTGATAGAAACAGTGACTTTCAAACACAGGCTACAACTAACCCTAATGTATTTGGATTAAGATTAAACAACTCAACCAATACAGCTGAAAATGATCAATTCTTTTTTAGCTCAAAACCAATAATAGAAAAAACTGCAGCAACTACCACTACCGCAGAATCGTCTAAAATAATCGACCCTGAAATGCGTTTGCATTTGGATAAGGATTTTTTCAAAGCCAAAATATTTGATGCGCCAGCAAACAAATTAGCCTCACCCGATGTATTTAAAAACTACTTTAAAGGATTATATTTTAAAGTTGAAAAATCAGGAACTTCTGCAGGCAGGATGGCTATGATGAATTTTAATAAAGGAAAAATAACAGTTTTTTATAAAGCTAAAACAGCTGAGAAAGATGCTGAAGCTGTAGCAAAAACCTTTGTTATTAATTTAACCGGAGACAGCAATACTAACGTAAACACCGTCAGCCTCTTAGAAGAAAGCAATCCTGTTTCTGATTATACAACTGCTACCGCAGATGATGTTACCCCAGACGAAAAGCTCTATTTAAAAGGAGGCCAGGGGTCAATGGTCGTAATTGAACTTTTTGATAAAACCGATTTAGTACATTATGTAAATGGAGAACCTGTAACAGGATCCAATGGTGTATCTGATGAATTAGACGAGATCAGAAACAATGTTACTTATAAAAAATGGCTTGCAAATGAAGCTAATTTAGTTTTTACTATTGATTCTCAAAAAATGTCAAGTCTAATTGGCAATGACCCAAAAACAATTGCAACCGAACCGGGCAGAATCTATTTATATGATTTAACAAATAACACCGTATTAACTGATTACACTTTAGATCGTACATCAAGTATTAACGGTGATCCTAAAAAAAAGAGGACGGTTTTTAATGGCATGATTAGTATTGATCCAACAACGAAGATAGCTACTTACAAAATAAGAATCACAAATCACATTCGAAATCTTATTAAGAATGCTGATGTTACCAATGTAAAATTAGGCTTAGTTGTCACTGAAAGCATCGATATAACATCTTCATCAAAACTGGATAAAACTAAAGTATTACCTAAAATTAACAATGAAAGCTTTTTAACTGAAATACCGACAGCATCAGTGATGAGCCCATTAGGAACAGTATTATTCGGAAGCAATATTCCGGAAAGCGATCAGGCTAATTATGATAAAAGAGTAAAACTTCAAATTTACTACACAAAACTGAAACCAAATTAAAAAAATAACATATGTGTGGAATTGTTGGATATATAGGTCACAGAGAGGCTTATCCTATTGTTATTAAAGGATTAAAGCGCCTCGAATACAGAGGATATGATAGTGCCGGCGTAATGTTATACGACCAGAAAAACATAAAACTTTGTAAAACGAAAGGAAAAGTTTCCGATCTTGAAGAAAAAGCAAAAACAGATTTCACAACCAACGGAACTATAGGAATTGGTCACACACGCTGGGCAACCCATGGAGTTCCTAATGATGTAAACTCCCACCCGCACTTTTCAAATTCCGGAGAGTTAGTCATTATACATAATGGAATTATTGAAAACTATGCTCCGCTTAAAGAAGAATTAATCAAGAGAGGTTACAGCTTTAAATCGGATACGGATACTGAAGTTTTAGTAAATCTTATTGAAGAAGTTCAGAAAAATGAAAATATAAAACTTGGAAAAGCAGTGCAAATTGCCTTAAATCAAGTAATAGGCGCTTATGCTATTGCCGTTTTTGACAAAAAAAATCCGGATGAGATTGTGGCTGCACGATTAGGAAGTCCATTAGCTATAGGTGTTGGAGAAGATGAATTTTTTATCGCTTCTGATGCTTCCCCATTTATCGAATACACTTCAAATGCGGTATATCTGGAAGATGGAGAAATGGCAAACATCAGATTACACAAACCTCTTAAAATCAGAAAAATAAAAGATGATTCATTAGTTGATCCTTACATACAGGAACTTCAGATGAATTTGGAACAAATTGAAAAAAGCGGCTACGATCATTTCATGCTAAAAGAGATTTATGAGCAGCCAAATGTCATCAAAGATACTTACAGAGGAAGACTTCACGCCAATGAAGGAATAGTTCAGATGGCCGGTGTCGAAGATAATATTGAAAAATTTCTGAACGCACAAAGAATTATAATTGTAGCCTGTGGAACTTCATGGCATGCAGGATTAGTTGCAGAATATATTTTTGAGGAATTTACACGTATACCTGTTGAAGTAGAATATGCTTCTGAATTTAGATACAGAAATCCAATCATAAACAAAAACGACGTTGTTATTGCTATTTCTCAATCCGGAGAAACTGCTGATACCATGGCTGCTATTAAATTAGCAAAAGAAAACGGTGCTTTTGTATTTGGAGTTTGTAATGTTGTTGGATCATCCATTTCAAGAGAAAGTCATGCTGGTGCCTACACACATGCAGGACCTGAAATTGGAGTAGCTTCTACTAAAGCTTTTACAACTCAGATTACAGTTTTGACAATGATTGCTTTAAGATTAGGAAAAGCTAAAGGCACCTTATCAAACACTGACTTCCATACCTTTTTACAAGAACTGGAAATAATTCCTGAAAAAGTAGCCGAAGCATTAGAAACGAACGAAAGAGCCAAAGAAATTGCGGCAGCTTTTAAAGATGCGCCAAACTGTTTATACTTAGGACGCGGTTATAATTTCCCTGTGGCTTTAGAAGGCGCATTGAAATTAAAAGAGATATCTTATATTCATGCTGAAGGATATCCAGCGGCAGAAATGAAACACGGTCCGATTGCGCTAATTGACGAGCAAATGCCTGTTATCGTTATCGCTCCAAAACAAGGACATTATGATAAAATTGTAAGTAACATTCAGGAAATCAAATCGAGAAGCGGAAAAATTATCGCTGTAGTTACCAAAGGTGATACCCAAGTTCGTGAATTAGCAGATTATGTTATAGAAATTCCGGAAACTTCTGATGCATTGTCTCCATTAATTACCACAATTCCTTTACAGCTTTTATCTTATCATATTGCTGTAATGAGAGGCTGCAATGTTGATCAGCCCCGCAATCTTGCAAAGTCAGTTACGGTAGAGTAATTTTCATATAGACACTAAAATTAAAGCGAGATTTTCATCTCGCTTTTTTATTATCACATTTTTTTCTTCTTGATGCAATTTTTAAGATTAATTCAGTTTTTTTCTTAAAATTATTATGTATGCATACTATTTTTCATTCTTAGCATTTCTTTCTTGATTTTAATTTAATAAAAACACATATTGAATACCTAAAATAAAGCATATATTTATGATAAATATTAATTTTTTTTAACGTTTTTTTATTAATATTAAAATTATTTGTATTTTGGCTATACGAACTAACAAAAAAACTACCAATGAGAGCATATTTACTAATTATGTTGTTTATCAGTGGATTATCTTTTTCACAAAGTACCATTACCGGAACTGTTACAGACAACAACAAACAATCAATTCCCGGAGCCAATATTAATGTCGTTGGAAGTTCAACCGGAGTCTCAACAGACTTTGATGGGACATTTAAATTAAACACGCCATCAAAACCTCCTTTTACTATTAAAATATCTGCTGTAGGTTTCGAAACAAAAACCGTTAATATTACATCATCAAATCAAAATGTAAAGATAGTTTTGAATGAGGAAGAAACTAAACTTGACGAAATAGTTGTTTCAGCCTCCCGAACTCCAGAACGCATCTTAGAATCTCCAGTAACTATTGAAAGAATGGGTATTCAGGATATTAAAAAAACCGCCTCTCCTTCTTTTTATGATGGTCTTGAAAATCTAAAAGAGGTCCAGATGAATACAAGTAGTATGACTTTTAAATCCGTTAATACAAGGGGATTTGCTACAGTAGCCAATACACGTTTCCTACAGTTGGTTGACGGAATGGACAACTCATCACCACTTCTAAATTTCGTTTTAGGCAATATGATTGGGGTATCTGAGATTGACGTCCAAAGCGTCGAACTTTTGCCTGGCGCTTCATCTGCACTATATGGTGCAAATGCTTTTAACGGAATTTTGTTTATGAATAGTAAAAGTCCATTTACCAATCAGGGAGTTTCTGCTTATTTTAAATACGGAACGACATCTCAGGAGGCGGCTGGAACAAATAGCTACTATGATTTGGGAATACGATTTGCACACGCTTTTAATAAATATTTTGCCGCCAAAGCAAATTTCACCTATATGGAAGCCACAGATTGGTATGCAACAGATTATAATGACAAAACAATAGCAGGCATAGACAGAACAAACCCAAATTATGACGGTATAAACGTTTATGGAGATGAAGCCACCACAAATATTAAAGGGGTAGGGCAAAAATTAGCAGCATTGGGCATAATACCTGCCGGAGCAGTTAATCTTTTGCCCAACAGCAATGTGAGCAGAACAGGATACAATGAAACAGACCTTACAAACAATAAAGCCGGAAACACTAAAATCGATTTTTCTTTTCACGGGAGACCTTTTGGGGACGAAAGATTAGAAATTATCTGGCAAAGTAAATTTGGTTTCGGAAATGCAGTATATCAAGGAGCCAATAGATATTATTTAAATGATTTTTTTATGCAGCAGCATAAATTAGAATTTAAAGGAAAGAATTTCTTCCTAAGAGGATATATGACTACAGAAGATGGCGGACACTCTTATGACATGGTTTTTACCGGAATCAATGTAAACAGAAAATGGAAAGATGATAATACCTGGTTTGGACAGTATGCAGGTGCATACATACAGGGAACTTTAGGAGGCATGACTCCACAACAAGCTCACGCAGCTGCAAGAGCAACTGCTGATACCGGACGTTTTTTACCCGGAACTCCGGAATTCCAAAATGCTTTCAAGCAGGTAATAGCTGATGAAAGTGTGCTTACAGGATCTAAATTAGTAGACAACTCCAAAATTTATCATTCAGATGCAAATTATAATTTCAAAGATATTATAAAATTTGCCGAAATTCAGGTAGGCGGATCTTACAGATTATACGAATTAAATTCTCATGGAAGAATCTACACTGATGCAAACGGACCAATCAGTTATAACGAATATGGCATTTACAGCCAATTAACAAAAAGATTCCTTGATGACAGATTAAAGTTTACAGGATCTATTCGTTATGATAAATCTAAAAACTTTGAAGGAAATTACTCCCCAAGATTATCTTTTGTCTATTCAGGAGGAGAAAAGAAAAATCACAATTTTAGAGCTTCTTTTCAAACAGGTTTCAGAAACCCTACAACGCAGGATCAATACATAGGATTTAATATTGGTAGAGCAGTATTAATAGGCTCCGCTCCGGATAACCTGACTAGGTTTAGCGAAACATTTACACTGAGCGCAGAAGGCCAAAGCTATAACGGCAGCCCAACCAAAATTATGACAGGAGAAAACGCATATAATAACTCCTATCTTGCAAGTTCAGTTGAAGCCTTTAGCGCATTAGCAGGAACTAATCCTGTTGCCGCTGCAGCTTTGCTAAAGAAAACAAGAGCAAATTATGTTAAACCTGAACAGGTAAAAGCTTTTGAATTAGGATACCGCTCTGTTTTTGAAGATATTTCAATAGATCTTAACGGATATTATAACATTTACAACGATTTTATCGGAAATCTGAATGTTGTTTCTACTTATTACGGAACTGCACAGGACAATCCAAACTTACCAGTTACACCTCCGATTACTGATCCAGGAGCACAATCGATACGAGCACTTCAAAACGGGGAGTTCAGAGCTTATCAGATATATACAAATTCAGATGTAGAAATTCATTCGCTTGGATTTGGAGTAGGGCTTTCAAAAAAGATAATAGCTGATTTTGAATTGGGATTAAATTATAACTATGCCCAATTTGATTTTGACCAATCAAAAGACCCAAGCTTCGAAGCTGGTTTCAATACTCCTAAACACAGATTTAAAGCTTCAATCGGAAATCAGAAATTATTTGAAAATTTTGGTTTTAATGTGAGTGCAAGATGGAATAGCGAATACGAGTGGCAATCCACTTTTGCTGACGGCACTATAGAGTCAGCAACTGTAATCGATGCACAAATAAATTATGCAATACCTAAATTAAAATCCACATTCAAATTAGGAGCTTCAAATATTGGAGGAAAGGAATATACACAAGTAATTGGTGCAGGATCAATAGGCCAGCAATATTTTGCTTCCTGGACTATTAATCCATAATTAAAATTTACAAAATCAACACATTACTTACTTGTTCAAAACTTTGACAGGCAATAATTTAAAATATTATAGATTATGATAAAAAATTTCAAATGGCTGCTATTGGTTTCTTTAGCTTTTGCAGCTTGTAACAGTGATGACGAAACCGTAAAGGAAAATAACTCAGTTGATGGTCTACCCTTAACTTCTGGTTCGGCAGATTTCTCAAAATATGTCGCTTTAGGAGATTCTTTTGCGGCAGGTTTTAGTGACAATGCTCTTTTCATCAAAGGTCAGGAAGGAGCATATCCGAATATTATAGCGCAACAATTTGCTTTAGTTGGAGGTGGAGAATTTAAGACGCCTTATGCAAATGATAATATAGGTGGACTGTTATTAGGCGGTAATATAATCACCGCACCACGTTTGTATTTTGACACTACTACCAGCACTCCTGTTTCTGTTACAGGCGCACCAACAACAGAAGTTACGGCACATTTGTCCGGAACATTCAACAATTTAGGAGTTCCTGGTGCTAAAAGCTTTCATCTGCTGGCGCCAGGTTATGGTAATGTGGCAGGAATCACTTCGGGAACAGCAAATCCTTATTTTGCTCGTTTTGCTTCAAGTGCAACCACTACAGTCCTAGCAGATGCGTTAAGTCAAAACCCCACTTTCTTCTCTTTATGGATTGGAGGAAATGATGAATTAGGATATGCAACTGCTGGTGGAGATCCAACGGTAAACCCTTTAACTCCTGCCGCAACTTTTGATACAGCGTATAAAGGCTTAGTCGCACAGCTTGTTGCCGGCGGTAGAAAAGGAGTTGTAGCTAATTTACCAATTATTACAACTCTACCTCATTTTCATGTTATTGCCTACAATCAACTTACACAGGCTAATTTAAGTTCCGGGGGAGTTAGCTTGGTTAATACTTTGAATACACAACTGTACGGACCACTACATAACGCTTTGGTCTTTTTAGGACAAGGAAGCAGAATTAATCTTTTGACTACAACAGGAAATAATCAATTATTAATTGTAGACGAAACTTTACCTGATCTTTCAGCAAATTTAAAGACAGTTTTAATGGGTGGAGGATTAGATGCTACTACTGCTACAGTAATGGGACAGATTTTTGGAAGAGCCAGACAGGCACTCCCTACAGATTTAATTTGCTTAGGCGCTTCTTCCAGAATTGGAAAAGTACCAACTGTAGCGGCTGACGGAATTGCTTCGCCTTCTCCATTATTATCACAACTGGGAGTTACTTTTCCTTTGCCAGACAGATATGTCTTACTTCCTACTGAAGTGGCAGAAATTGGAGTTGCTACGGCAGCTTACAATGCGACTATAAAGGCTGCTGCAGAAGCAAATGGTTTGGCGATTGTTGATGCAGAATCAATTATGGCTGATTTAAACAAACCTAATGGGATTTCAATGAATAACTTTACATTAAACGCAACATTTGTTACAGGTGGTATGTTTTCTCTAGACGGAATTCATCCTACTCCAAGAGGATATGCTTTTATTGCGAATAAGTTCATTGAAGCAATCAATATAAAATACGGTTCAAATTTAAAAGGTGTAGATATAGGCAACTACCAGGTTCTATTTCCAAAAATATTATAATAAAGCCAATTTTTTTTAGTAGAAAAAGCCACTCATTAATAATGCAGTGGTTTTTTTATTAATGCTTAATTTTATATTATTAGATATTCGAATCACCATTTTTAATAGTATAACAAAAAACTAAGTATTTTTATAAAAAAATTATTGATTTTATATTTTAAAAAATTATCTTTGCGCTCTGAAAAAAGAGGTATTTTCGATAAACCTAAATAGCTATTTAATAAACACATAAGTAATGTCAAAAGTAATAGGAAAAGTTGCTCAAATCATTGGACCAGTAGTTGACGTAGTTTTCAACGGTAAAGATGTTGAACTTCCAAAAATTTATGATTCGTTAGAAGTCACTAAAAAAGATGGAACATTATTAGTTCTAGAAGTACAATCTCACATTGGAGAAAACACTGTTCGTACAATCTCTATGGACTCTACAGACGGTTTGTCAAGAGGGTATGAAGTAGTTGGAACAGGAAATCCAATCCAAATGCCAATCGGTCCGGATGTATACGGAAGATTATTTAATGTTGTTGGAGATGCCATTGATGGTTTAGGTGAATTGCCTAAAACTGGAGAAAACGGTCTGCCTATTCACAGACAAGCTCCTAAATTTGAAGATTTATCAACTTCATCTGAAGTTTTATTTACAGGTATCAAAGTAATCGATTTGATCGAGCCTTATGCAAAAGGAGGTAAAATTGGATTGTTCGGTGGTGCTGGTGTTGGTAAAACAGTATTGATTCAGGAGTTGATCAACAATATCGCAAAAGGTCACGGTGGACTTTCAGTATTCGCTGGAGTAGGTGAAAGAACACGTGAAGGAAATGACTTGCTTCGTGAGATGTTAGAGTCAGGAATTATTAAATACGGTGATGATTTCATGCACTCTATGGAAAATGGAGGATGGGATTTATCTAAAGTAGATATGCCAGGAATGAGAGAGTCTAAAGCTACTTTCGTTTTCGGACAAATGAATGAGCCACCTGGAGCTCGTGCACGTGTGGCACTTTCAGGATTGTCTATCGCTGAATATTTCCGTGATGGAGCTGGATCAGACCAAGGAAAAGATGTATTATTCTTCGTTGATAATATCTTCCGTTTTACACAAGCAGGTTCTGAGGTATCAGCACTTTTAGGACGTATGCCTTCTGCAGTAGGTTACCAGCCAACATTAGCAACTGAGATGGGTGCTATGCAAGAGCGTATTACATCTACAAACAAAGGATCTATTACATCTGTACAGGCGGTTTACGTTCCTGCGGATGACTTAACTGACCCGGCGCCGGCTACAACTTTCGCGCACTTAGATGCAACAACTGTATTGTCTCGTAAAATTGCTGAGTTAGGTATTTATCCTGCGGTTGACCCGTTAGATTCTACTTCAAGAATTTTAACTCCACACATATTAGGTGATGAGCACTACAACTGTGCACAAAGAGTAAAAGAGATTCTTCAAAAATACAAACAATTACAAGATATCATCGCAATCTTAGGTATGGAGGAGTTGTCTGAAGAAGATAAACTTTCTGTATCAAGAGCTCGTCGTGTACAACGTTTCTTGTCTCAGCCATTCCACGTAGCAGAGCAATTTACAGGTATCCCAGGAGTATTAGTAGATATTAAAGATACTATCAAAGGATTTAACATGATTATCGATGGTGAGTTAGATCACCTTCCAGAAGCTGCTTTCAACTTGAAAGGTTCTATTCAAGATGCAATCGAAGCTGGAGAGAAAATGTTAGCTGAAGCATAATCAGGCAAAGCCTGATCAACATCAAAATAAAATTCCAAATTCCAAAATTGGGATTTGGAATTTTTTTATAATTTGAAATTTTTAAAAAACAGTTATGATTTTAGAAATAGTATCACCAGAAGCAAAATTATTTTCAGGAGAAGTAACATCTGTTACATTGCCTGGAGTTGACGGAAGCTTTCAAATATTGAATCATCACGCTCCTGTAGTTTCTATTCTAGAAAAAGGAACTATTAAAATTGTGGCTTCAAGCTTCAGTTTTTCTAAAGAAGTTGCGGGTAAATTCACGAAAGTAAATGACCAGACTTATACTTTGGAAATTAATTCGGGAACTATTGAGATGAAAGACAATAAAATTATTGTTTTAGCAGACTAAGACAATTTAAAATAATTTTAAAAAGCCAAACTTAATGTTTGGCTTTTTTTGTTGTCTTCTGTTTTTATTCTTTTATATATTCCATGATATCTCCTGGTTGGCATTCTAATATTTCGCAGATGGTTTCTAATGTTGAAATACGAATTGCTTTTGCTTTTCCTGTTTTTAATATAGAAAGATTAGCTGTTGTAATTCCAATTTTTTCTGCCAGTTCGTTTGAGCGCATTTTGCGTTTAGCGAGCATTACGTCTAAGTTGATGATAATTGGCATATTAAATAGTTAATTCGTTTTCTTCTTCTAGTGATCTTCCTCTTTCAATCAGTCTGGTTAGCAGCACCAAAATACTTCCTAAAAATAAGGCATAAAATTCTATATCTATAGTTGGATTAAATGTCACTCTGATATTTTGGAAATAAGTATTCTGCAAAGATGCTAAAACTTGTGGTTCGATCAATATATAATCAAATAAATTAGCGTCAAGGAAGCTGTAAATTATAGGGATTAACTGCGAGAACAGAAAAACATATCCTAATCCTTTAATGTAAGTTGAAAGAGGTTTTGAAAAATAAATTTCTTTAGCCAGTTCTCTTAAAATTAGCGCCAGAAAAATCATTTTTAGAATCAAAACAATACTGTTTAAATGTTCTCTTATTGCTAGCATGACGTTGGTAAAAGATTCGTTAGTCAATATTTTTAAATAAGCAGAATCTCCTTGAGGAGCATATCTTATGAATTTAAACCTTTTGGCTTGTTTGTGCAGATAATTTCCACTTCCATCAGCACCTACTGAAATACGATAATTGCTTTCAGAGCCAACATTGTAGACGTTTATAGCTTTTACTATTTTGTGATCCTTTAAATATGTGCTGTTGATTTGAGGATAAGAGTCCCCTGCATATACCCCAAAACCTCCTTGACTTTTTCTTATAGAATCAGGAATTTGCAAAGTGAGTGTGGCAGGTACATAATAGCCTTCGGAAGTTTTGCTTCCCATTGTATATGTTGAGTTACCGCTTTTTACCACATATTGCCCATCTTTTCCAAAAAATTTTCCAGAAACAGCTGTTAGAAAAAAAAGACTGTAAACAATAATACCAAATACTACAGCAAAGTAAAGGAACGATGCAAAATGCTTGACTGGATTCATAATAATTTATATTTTAATTTATTGCAAACTTATAATTAATTATCGAAAAACAATAATTAATTATTAAAAAACGATTTTTATCTTGTTTACATACAATATTAAAAAGAATTGATTCATAATGTTTATTGGCAATTTGGACTTTGCATCATTAGAATTTAATTGATTAAAAGTATTATTGTGTATCTTTATATTATTAGAATCTCTTTATAAAATATTGATCGTTTTATAAAAGCTCAGTAAGCTTTTATTCTTTCACTTTATCACAATGATAAAGTGAAATTATTTATGTCAAATTTTATAAAGAAAATATGAAAAATATAAAAAAAGTTGCCGTATTAGGCGGAGGCGGCAGAACTGGAAAATATCTTGTAAACCAGTTGTTAGAAAAAGGAATTAACGTAAAAGTTCTTTTAAGAAACCCGGAAACCTTTACAATTCAAAATTCAAAAGTCGAAATTATTGAGGGTGATGCCATCAACGAAAGCACTATAAGATCTTTACTTGAAGATTGTGGCGCCGTACTTAGTACAATTGGACAACGGCCAGGCGAACCCATGGTTGCAAGTAATGCAACTAAAAATATCCTCAAAAACATGAATGATTTTGATATTCAGCGATATGTCTTGCTGGCAGGTATTAATGTCGATACACCATTTGATAAAAAGGGAGAAAAAACGATAGCTGCGACTAACTGGATGAAAGCCAACTATCCTGAAATTCAGCAAGACCGTCAACTTACCTACGATTTATTAACTGAAAGTGATGTTAACTGGACATTGGTTCGTGTCCCGTTTATTGAATTTACTGATACCAGCTCCGAAATTATTGTAAATCTTGAAGACTGTCCGGGAGATAAAATCAGCTCTTTTGACATTGCTGGCTTTATGGTTCAGGAAATGATTGAGGAAAAATTCGTTAGAAAATCACCTTTTATAACGAATTTTTAAAAACCAGATTTGCAACAGCGGGTGATTAATCCCGCTGTTGTTTTAATCTAAGTTCAATTTCATAACTTTGCTTTTATGAAATTACCTGAAAATCTTATTCAAAAGCTTGAAACCCGAAAACAAAACAACGCGTTAAGACAATTACCGAGTTTTAATAACCGTGTTGATTTTTCTTCAAATGATTATATCGGATTTTCAAGGTCTGAAACCATTTTCAAACAGGCGCATCATTATTTGATTGAAAATGATATAATTCAGAATGGAGCTACAGGTTCGCGACTACTTTCCGGAAATCATTATCTATATCAAATTACAGAGACACATATAAAAGAATTTCATGAAGCAGAATCAGCTTTAATTTTCAATTCGGGCTATGATGCAAACGTTGGTTTTTTTAGCGCTGTACCGCAGCGAAATGATGTTATTTTATATGATGAATTAAGTCATGCTTCAATTCGCGATGGAATTTCGATGTCAAATGCTAAATCTTACAAATTCGGCCATAATGATTTTGAAGATTTAGAGCGGTTAATTTTAAAATTTCCTGAGACAAATATTTATATTGTTACTGAAACTGTTTTTTCAATGGATGGCGACTGTCCAAACCTGGAAGAATTAGTACAACTTACAGAAAAATACAATTGTTATCTGATAGTTGACGAAGCACACTCTCTTGGTGTTTTTGGAGATAAAGGAGAAGGCTTAATACAATCACTAAATTTGCACAACAGAATTTTTGCCCGAATAATGACTTTCGGAAAAGGGCTAGGATGTCATGGAGCAGTAGTTTTAGGAAATTCAGAACTTAAAGAATATTTAGTAAACTTCGCCAGAAGTTTCATTTATACAACAGGATTATCTCCTCATTCGGTTGCTACAATTTTAATCGCATACCAGCAATTAGAAATTGAAAAACACACGATTGAAAAATTACGGCAAAACATCATTTTCTTTAATCAACAGAAAAATCTTTTGGGCTTAAAACCGATGTTTGTCCGAAGCAAATCAGCAATTCAATCCGCTATTATTCCGGGCAATGAAAATGTGAAACACATAGCCCAACAGCTACAGGACAAAGGATTTGATGTTAAAGCTATTTTATCTCCAACTGTTCCGGAAGGCCAGGAAAGACTTCGTTTTTGTATTCACAGCTTTAATAGTGAAGAAGAAATCAGTGAAGTTTTAGAATTTATGAGAGATTTGATTTTTTAATTATTCCACAGAAATTAACCCAGGTTTTCATAAATAATCGCAAAAAAATTCGCTAATCTTTGTACACTCCCTGTTGTGTACCTCTGTGACATTATATTTTTTCCTCTCTAAGCTACTGGATTCTCTCAGTTTTAGAAAAAAGTTTAATTTTTTTTGTAACGTTTTAAATGTTTGGTCACTTACGAGCCGCAACCAAATAAATCAAAACTATTATGAAATCGCAATCTTCTTTCTCGAAACAAAATATTTACAAATGTATCTTAGCCGCATTAGCTGGATTTTTATTCGCTTTGCTATTCAAGATCTTAGTAAAACTTATTAGTGTCGCTTTTTTAGTTATTATGGGATGTTTGGCACTTGGAACTATAGCTTCGTGGCAACGGAACAATTACAACAAATAATCAAAAGAGTTTCAATCATCAAATCAATCAAAAATTATCATCAATCAATTATCAATTTTAAATCAATCAAAACATGAAAAATTTAATCAAATCAACAATAGCAGTAGTACTATTTATTTTTAGCGGAACAATACATGCGCAAAAAAAAGCTCCTAAATTAGAAAACTCATTATTATGGGAAGTTTCAGGAAATGGATTATCAAAACCTTCTTATTTATACGGAACAATTCATATGATTTGCTCCTCCGATTATTTTCTTTCAGATAAGACAAAAAAAGCATTCGAAGCTTCAGAGAAATTAGTTTTAGAAATTGATATGTCTAATCCTAAAGAAATGACTGATCTGCAGCAAATGGCAATGGGAAAAGAACCTCTTAGCAAAACTCTAAGTCCGGAGAATTTATCAAAATTAGATCATGTCTTAAAAAGCAATGGGATGACGGTTCAGCAGTTAGACAATTTTAAATTATTTACAATTATGAGTCTGATATCTATGAAATCTTTCGGATGTAACGATTTGAAATTTTATGAAATGAATTTTATAGAAACTGCAAAACAACGAAAACTTCCAATTATTGGACTTGAAACAGTAAATTCGCAAATGGAGGCATTCGCTAAAAGCTATACAGATACAGAAATGATTGATGCATTAAAAGAATCCAGTAGAGAAGAAACCGCTAAACTTGTATCTCAATACAAACAGGAAAATATAACGGCTATATATGATGCATTTGCTACGAATAAGTCTATGAGTAAAAAAACAAAAGAAATTATTCTTGACAACAGAAATGAAAACTGGATAAAACAACTACCTGGTTTAATGGAAAAAGAAAGTTTATTTATCGCAGTAGGATCAGCTCATTTAGCAGGAGAATCTGGAATTATCAATTTACTAAAAAAAGCAGGATATATCGTAAAACCAGTAATGAAATAGTACTATTTTGAAAGAGAAAGAACAAGAATTTTTAAAACGGATAGAAAGTCATAAAGGAATTCTCTACAAAGTCTCGAAGATGTATATGGATAATTATGATGATCAGCAGGACTTGTTTCAGGAGATTGTCTGCCAGCTATGGAAATCATATGATACTTTTCGGAATGAAAGCCAATTTTCGACCTGGATGTACAGAGTCGCGGTAAATACAGCAATTGTTTTTCTTAGAAAAGAAAAGCGAAAGGTAGATAAATACGAAATAGCTTCAGAAAATATTAAGGACGAAGAAGGAGATTCACACATCAAAGAAAGTCAGCTGGATCATTTTTATAAAGCAGTTCAAAAACTCGAAAAAATAGATAAAGCCATTATTTTTTATCAGCTGGAGGGATTCTCTCATAAAGAAATAGGTGAAAATCTTGGGATTTCTGAAGGGAATGCCAGGGTAAAATTAAACAGGGCAAAAGAAAAATTAAAAGAAATAATTAAAAATCAGGGATATGGATTTTAACGATATACAAAACGCATGGAATAACGAAAAGACAGAAAATGTCGTTCTTCCGGATAATTTAGAAAAAATACAATCAGCAAATACACCTTTGGATAAGATTCGGAAAAATCTTAAAAACGAACTTATAATGCAGTCAGTCGCTGTATTATTAATCGGATTCACACCTTCTTCTTATAATTTTCCAGAAAAGTGGATTATGCCGTTTTACTTGTTCTTCAGCATATTTGTTGCAGTCTGTGTATACTATCTGGTAAAATTGTATGTTTTTTACAAAAGACTAAACAAGATCACTTTAAAAACAAAAGACAGTCTATATGAAACCTATTTTGACATAAGGCTTAATATGGAATTGTACAAAACATTCGGGTTTGCGCTGACACCTTTTATTGTTTTGTTTTTAATTGGTTTTTTATACAATCATTTTTCAAAAACGCCTGGTTTTGAAATAAGCAATTTTAGTAATTCACAGATGATTAGTGTTTTTGTACCAGTTGTATTTTCAATCTTATTCATGGGATTGTCTTTAGAATGGTGGGTGCAGTACTTTTATGGAAAACATGCCAAAGAGATTAGAAAAGTAATCGACGAATTAAAAGAAGAATAAATAACAAGCCCATCGTAACTGATGGGCTTGTTATTTTTATTGGTATTTTTGTAGAGAATTTTACACAGAGATTCACAAAGAAAAAGCAAAGATTCACAAAATTTTTATTCTTTGCGCTACTTTGTGCATCCTTTGCGAATCTCTGCGAAACAACAAAACTCATGAAAATATTTATTACAGGAATTTCAACCGACGTAGGTAAAACAATAACTTCTGCCATTGTTGTAGAAGCTTTAGAAGCAGATTACTGGAAACCGGTACAGGCCGGAGATTTAGACAATTCTGATACTCATAAAGTAAAATCCCGAATTTCAAATTCTAAATCTCATTTTTATCCAAATGCTTATGAGTTAAACACACCGGCAAGTCCTCATCTGGCAGCTGAGATAGATAAAATTACAATTGATTTAGAACAAATTCAGGAACCAAAAACTGATAATCATCTGGTTATTGAAGGCGCTGGAGGAATTTTTGTTCCGCTGAACGAAAAAGACACAATCGCTGATTTGATTCAGCCTGATTATAAAATTATTGTAGTTTCAAGACATTATCTGGGGAGCATTAATCATACCTTATTGACTATTGAAGCAATTCAAAACAGAGGATTTCAGGTTCATGGAATTATCTTTAGTGGAAGCGAAAATAAATCGACTGAAAGTTTGATTCTGAATAAAACCGGAATTAAATACATTGGAAGAATTGATGAAGAACCTTACTTCGACCAAAATGTAATTAAAGAATATGCCGATTTGTTTCGGGAGAATCTTTTAAAAATGTAAAATGTATTTTGTAAAAAGTAAAATGCATCTATCCCACATCTGACAAAAAACATTTCACAATATGACTTTACAGGAAAAAGACAGCCAATATCTCTGGCATCCTTATACACAGCACAAAACTTCTCAAACCCCTATTGCTATTTCAAGAGGCGAAGGTGCCTTACTTTGGGACGAAAACAATAAAGAATACATAGATGCTATTGCATCATGGTGGGTAAATCCGTTTGGGCACAGTAACAAATTTATTGCTGATGCGATTTACAAACAGCTCACAACTTTAGAACATGTTCTATTTGGTGGTTTTACACACGAACCTGCCATAAAAGTTGCGGAAAAATTAATGGGAATTTTGCCGAAGAACCAGCAGAAAATTTTCTTTTCAGACAATGGTTCCACCGCAGTTGAAGTTGCCATTAAAGTAGCTTTGCAGTATTTCTACAATAAAGGCGAAAAACGAACTACCATAATTGCTTTTGAAAATGCTTTTCACGGCGATACTTTTGCGGCGATGGCAGCAAGCGGGATTTCGTTTTATACTCAGGCTTTTCAGGGAATGTTTATCGATGTTGTCCGGATTCCGGTTCCGATTAAAGGACAGGAAAAAATTAGTTTTGATGCTTTGAAAGAGGTAATTCAGAATCATGATTGCGCAGGATTTATTTTTGAGCCTTTGGTTCAGGGTGCTGCCGGAATGGTGATGTACGAGCCGGAATCTTTGGCAAAACTGATTGCCATTTGCAAAGAAAATAAAATCCTAACCATTGCCGATGAAGTCATGACCGGTTTTGGTAAAACCGGAAAAACCTTCGCAATGGATTATGTTGATGAAGATCCGGACATGATTTGTTTGTCTAAAGCTTTAACAGGAGGAACAATTCCGATGGCGATTACGACTTTTACTCAGAACGTTTTCGATGCCTTTTATGATGATGACATTAATAAAGCTTTGTTTCACGGACATACATTTACCGCAAATCCAACAGGTTGTGCTGCGGCTTTAGCCAGTATCGATTTATTGCAGACAGATGAAATACAGGCTAATATTAAAAGAATCAACAAAAATCATTTAAACTTTCAAAGGAAAATTGAAAACCATCCAAAAGTAATTACAGCCAGAACATTAGGCGTTATTTTTGCTGTTGAAATAAAATCAGATACAGAGGAAAGCTATTATGGCTCCATGCGTACCAAATTGTATAATTTCTTTATTGACAAAGGAGTTATTTTACGTCCTGTTGGAAACATAGTTTATATATTACCTCCTTACATCATGACTAACGAACAGCTTCAAAAGGTATATACTACAATTGAAGAAGCTATTGAAATGGTGTAGCTTTTGACCATATAAGTTATATAAGAAAATATAAGCAGCCAGCTTAAATGAACTTATATAACTTATATGGTTTAATTTATTTAAAACCCTGCGAACTTTGCCAAAACTTTTGCGAACTTTGCGGTTAAATAAAAAAAATTGAATACTAAAATCTCCATAACAGCATTTTCGTCTATTTCTCCATTAGGAAATAATCCTGATGAAGTCTGGAAAAAATACCTTAACAATCAGCATTGCTTTTCTTCTCAGTTTTTGGATCAACAAGAAACTTCTGTAGCTGAGCTTGAAGCTGATTCGAAACAAATTATAGATGAAGTCCGTGAGTCAGATTCTAAGTATAAATTTTTAGATGATTCTGTTTTGTTTGCCGTAGCAGCTTCGCGAAAAGCTGTTGAGCTGGCAGGCTGGAATAAAAATGATGTATTTGGAATCAACATAGGTTCTTCCCGCGGTGCAACTGATTTGTTTGAAAAGCATTACAAAGAGTACATCGATACCGGAAAAGCACAGACTCTCGCCTCTCCAACAACTACTCTGGGAAATATTTCTTCCTGGATCGCACACGATTTGCAAAGCGTTGGTCCGGAAATTTCACATTCCATTACCTGTTCAACAGCGCTTCATGCTATTTTAAATGGTGCTGCATGGCTAAAATCAGGCATGGCAGATAAGTTTTTAGTTGGCGGAAGCGAAGCCCCCTTAACCGATTTTACGATTGCCCAGATGCGGGCTTTAAAAATATATTCGCGTATTAATCAAACAGACGAAGCATGGCCTAACCTGGCTTTTGATTTTGAAAAAACACAAAACACCATGATTTTGGGTGAAGCAGCGGGAGTCTGCTGTCTGGAAGCTGGCGAAGCAGCAAATGCAATAGCGTACATAACAGGTGTTGGATATGCAACTGAAATTCTGGAACATAATATTTCGATTTCTGCAGAAGCCGATTGTTTCCAAAAATCAATGAAAATGGCCTTAAAAGGAGAAAATTTAGAAGACATAGATGTAATTGTCATGCATGCACCCGGAACCATAAAAGGTGATTTGACAGAACTTCGTGCCATCGAAAAAGTATTTGGCAAAAATATGCCCTTACTGACGACTAATAAATGGAAAATAGGCCACACTTTTGGGGCATCAGGAATTTTAAGTTTAGAACTGGCTCTTTTGATGATCCTGCATGATACGTTTATCAATGTTCCGTTTGCAAAAGCCCAAAATCAGACCAAATCAATTAAAAAAGTGCTCATAAATGCTGTCGGTTTTGGCGGAAATGCCGTGAGTATCTTGATTGAAAAAGCATAATTTATATATTAACGAAAAAGGCTCAGAGTTTTAAAAACTCTGAGCCTTTTGAATATCATAAAATTCAGCTTAGTTGATGCTGTTCAGCATGTCGGCGATTTCATCTAATCTTGGTGTTAAGATGATTTCGATTCTACGGTTTTTAGCTTTTCCCTCAGGAGTTGCGTTGCTTGCCAAAGGAGAAAATTCGCTACGACCGGCAGCTGTTAGTTTTTGTTTGTTAATTTTAGCATTTTCACTCAAAATAGCTACAATTGCAGTCGCTCTTTTGGTAGATAAATCCCAATTGTTTGCGATTGGTCCTGAACCTGCATACGGATCATCATCAGTATGCCCTTCAATCAATACAGAAAGATCCGGATTGTCGCCCAATACTTTTCCTAACTCTACAACTGCTTTTCTACCTTCTGAACCAACAGCCCAGCTTCCGGAATTGAAAAGTAATTTGTTTTCCATAGAAACATATACTTTTCCATTTTTCTGTTCTACTGTAAGCCCTTTTCCTTCAAAACCATTTAAAGCTTTAGACAATGTTTCCTTTAGCTTTCTCATTGCCTCTTCTTTTGCTGCAATCATCGCTTCAAGTTCATTGAGACGGCTTGCGGTTTTATCTAAACGTGCCTGCTCTTCAGCTAATTTTTTTGATTTTGCTTCTAATTCAGCCAGCAAATCGCGGTTTTTATTCATGTTTTTTTCTAACGCATCGTTGCTGTTTTTCTCTAATGCGTTATATGAATCCTGTAAAACTTTGAATTTGTTTTGTGCCGCGGCAAGATCAGCTTTTTGTTTGGCTAAATCATCTTTTGCACTTGCTAAATCCTTCGTTAATTTATCACGGTCTAATTCTAACTGACTTTTTGCTTTTTTTAATTCGCTGTTTTCATCAGCAATAGAACGGTTTTCTTTTTTTAAGTCTGAATATTTTGTTTCAAGGTCATTGTAGATTTTTTTGGAAACACAAGACGTTGAAAGTGCCAGAACAAGCAATCCAAGTGAGGCTTTTTTAATCATTTTTATGGTATTTATAATTAGGTTATTATTCTTTAAATGTGCTTTTTACCGTGAGGTCCTAGCCCTGATTGAAACGAAAATCCTTTGTGGTTTTTCTTTAAAACCACAAAGATTGCAGTGGAAAGCAGGAATTAGCTCCTTAAACTTTGCTAACGAATCATCGAACTGAGAACCCGCCTTTGTGTAACAATAACAATACCAGAATTACTCGATTTCGACTAAAACCGGACAATGATCTGAATGTATGGCATCCGGAAGAATAACAGCACGCCTCAATCTGTGTTCTAAAGGCTGGCTTACCAGATTGTAATCGATACGCCAGCCTTTGTTATTTCCTCTGGCTCCTGCGCGGTAACTCCACCACGTATAATGATGCGGATCTTTGTTGAAATGGCGGAAACTGTCGATAAAACCGGATTTCATAAATGCATCAAGCCAGGCGCGTTCCTGAGGCAAAAATCCTGAAACGGTTTTGTTTCGAACCGGATCGTGAATATCAATCGCTTCGTGACAGATGTTATAATCTCCACAAATAATAATGTTCGGAATGGTTAATTTTAATTCATTTATATACGTTTGAAAATCATCCATAAACATAAATTTATGATCTAATCTTTCGATGTTGGTTCCTGATGGCAGATACAGGCTCATTACAGACACATCATCAAAATCGGCACGCAGATTACGGCCTTCAAAATCCATGTGTTGAATTCCGGTTCCGTAAACAACCTGATTGGGTTCTATTTTAGATAAAATGGCTACACCGCTATATCCTTTTTTAGTTGCAGGATAATAATATTGATACGGATAGCCTGCAGCTGTAATCTCTTCTGTTGGAATTTGCTCTTGCGTAGCCTTAATTTCCTGAAGACAAATTACATCAGGATTGGCCTGCTGAAGCCAGTTGATAAAGCCTTTTGAAATAGCAGCGCGTATTCCGTTTACGTTATAAGAAATAATTTTCATTGGATTTTTTTAGAATTTCAAAAGTAATAAAAATGCTGAAAGTTTACATAACAAACGCTAAAAGTAGAGTTTTTTGTTATCTTTGTTCGCTGTTCTAATAAATTAAAAAAGTACATGGGTTTAGTTACCGCGAAAGAAGTTGCAAAGGCAATAAATGTTGACAAGTACGGAGTTTTCGGTACTTTTTCAGGCTGGATTCTCATGAAGGTTCTTAAAATATCCACCCTCAATAAAATTTACGATCACAATAAACATTTAGAAGATGTTGCTTTTTTAAACGGAGTACTGGATGAATTACAAATCAAATTCGAAATTCCTGAAGAAGATTTAAAGCGTCTGCCTAAAGATGGTGCTTATATTACGATTTCAAATCATCCGCTTGGAGGAATTGATGGCATTTTACTTTTGAAACTGATGCTTGAAAGAGAGCCTAATTTCAAAATTATCGCCAACTTCTTATTACACAGAATTATCCCGATGAAAAAATACATTATGCCGGTTAATCCTTTTGAAAATCATAAGGACGCAAAATCGAGTGTAATAGGCATTAAAGAAACTTTACGTCATTTAAGCGACGGAAAACCTTTGGGAATTTTCCCTGCCGGGGAAGTTTCGACGTACAAAGACGGAAAACTGGTAGTGGACAAACCATGGGAAGAAGGTGCTATCAAACTGATCAGAAAAGCAAAAGTTCCGGTTGTACCGATTTATTTTCATGCTAAGAACAGTAAATTATTCTATTGGCTTTCTAAAATTGATGATACTTTACGTACAGCAAAATTACCATCAGAACTTCTTACACAAAAAGACCGTGTAATAAAGGTTCGTATTGGAAAACCAATTTCGGTAAATGAACAAAATGAAATCGAATCGTTCGAAGAATACTCTGAGTTTTTAAGAAAGAAAACTTATATGCTGGCTAATCCTTTCGAAAAAGAGCATAAATTACTGGATACATCTAATTTAAAAATTACGAAAGCGCCCAAAAAGATTGTTACTGCCGCCAATGAAGCAAAAATGATTGATGAAGTTCAGGCTTTAAGAAACAGTGACTGTCGTTTATTGCAAAGTAAAAACTATGAGGTCTTTTTTGCCACAGCGAAATCAATTCCTAATATTTTACATGAAATTGGACGTTTACGTGAAATTACTTTCCGTGAGGTTGGCGAAGGAACGAATGAGTCAATAGATCTAGACCAGTTTGACCAGTATTACCATCACATGTTTTTATGGGATGAGGATACTAAAAAAATTGCCGGCGCTTACCGAATGGGCTTAGGTTCTGAAATTTATCCAAAATATGGGCTTGAAGGTTTTTATCTTAATGACCTTTTTAGATTTGAACCTGAACTGCACGACATGATGCATAATTCCATAGAAATGGGTCGTGCTTTTATCATCAAAGATTATCAGCAAAAACCGATGCCTTTATTTTTATTGTGGAAAGGAATTATTCATACGACCTTACGTTACCCTGAACACAAATATTTGCTGGGTGGAGTAAGCATCAGTAATCAGTTCTCAGACTTCTCAAAATCGTTAATGATTGAGTTCATGAAGTCGAACTATTACGATCCGTATATCGCACAGTATATCCATCCAAAAAAGGCTTACAAAGTAAAACTTAAAGATGCTGATAAAGATTTTATTTTTGATGAAGCTGAATCAGATTTAAATAAATTCGATAAAATCATTGACGAACTTGAACCTGGAAATTTACGCTTGCCTGTTTTAATTAAAAAATACATCAAACAAAATGCACGTGTAGTAGCGTTTAATGTGGACCCTCTGTTCAATAACGCTGTAGACGGCTTAATGTACATCAGGATTGCAGATATTCCTGAAAGTACAATGAAACCAGTTATCGAAGAGTTTCAGATCGAACTGGAACGTAAATTATCTGAGAAAGAAGATATTAGTTAAGAAAAACCTATAAAAAAGAAAACCCATTTCGCTTGAAATGGGTTTTTTTATGTTTTAGAACCAGCCTTTTTTACCAACCTGATAGGTCTGATAAAAGTCTTCGTCTGTTTTAGTCAGGTAGATAATTCCTTCCACGAAGCCAATTAAGCTTCCCATTCCGCAAGTAACTAAAGTTACCACTAATTGGATTATTCCTTCCTGAGTGTAACCTAAAACGAATTTATGCACACCAAATCCTCCTAATACGATACCAAGTACTCCTGCTAGAACTTTTTTGTTTTCTTCTCTACGAACTGGAGGATTATTCCAGTCTTCAGTTGGTCTTGTGGTTTCCATTTTATATATATTTAATTATTGTAATTCAACTTTGCCAATTTCTTCAATTTCTTCAATTTCATTTTTTGGATCTGGTCCATATTGATTTGGGCCATGATTACCTTCTGTACAAAATAAAACTAATATCCAGATTGGGCCAACTAAAGGAATAAAAGAAACCAAATAAAACCAACCACTTTTACCAACATCATGTAATCTTCTGGCAATAACACCCAAACTAGGTAAAAGAATTGCCAAAGTATAAATAATAAATAGGCCGTATCCAACTGCAATACCAGTAAAGCCATCTCCAAAAGCACCTCCTATAGCGCCTCCAATAATCATCAATATTATAGAAATTATTCCATTAGCAAGTGCAAAATACCAATACTCACTCCTTCTGGCGCGTCCTTTAAAGTTTGCATAGTTTTCAAAAACCACTTTTTTGTACCATTCAATCATAATTAATAAAATTTAATTAGTTTCCTACTCTTTTAGGATTTTCGGCTTACTCCTTTTTAAAATTTTGTTAAAATTAACGACAATATTAAAAAAAAATAAATTCAAAAGCTAATTGTGTGAATTAATTTTCAGAAAAAACCTGTTATTAAAATCTAAAGAAATATCGATAATTATTTTGAGTACAAAGCCTTTATTTTATCTACAATTACCTGAGCCAGACGTTCATGGCTTTCAAATGTCCAGCCCGCAATATGAGGGGTAAGGATTACTTTTTTACCATCCAGCAAGTACTGAAAAGCTTCGGGGGTATTTTTTTCCTGAAAAAGTGTTTCGAAAGAGAGTTTCTCATATTCCAAAACATCCAGACCTGCACCTAAAACTTTTCCGGATTTCATAGCTTCAACCAAATCAGCTGTGACGATGTTTTTCCCACGTGAAGTATTTATAATCCAAAATGGCTTTGCAAATGCATTTATAAAATTCAGGTCAATCATTTTGTCTGTATCAGGCGTCCAAGGGATATGCAGGCTTAAGACATCAGTTTTTTGCTGTAATTCCTGTAATGAAACTTGTTTAGCATTTTCATCACCCATATTTTTAGCAATGTCATAGCACAAGACTTCAACATCAAACCCTCTTAATTTTTTAGCAAAGGCTTTTCCCATGTTTCCGTATCCGATAATCCCAACTGTTTTCCCGTCAAGTTCATGTCCGCGGTTGCTTTCCCGGTTCCAAGCCCCTGATCGGATTTCGCTATCGGCCTGATTTAGCTTATTAAAAAGGGATAAAATCATTCCTAAAGTATGTTCTGCAACAGCGTTGCAATTACCTTCCGGAGCGGCAATAAGATTGATATCTTTCTCTAATGCGTAATCACAGTCGATACTCTCAAGACCCGCACCAACTCTGGCAATAAACTGCAAATTGAAAGCTTTGTCAATAAACTGTTTGTCGATTTTAAAACGGCTTCTGATTACAATTCCGTTATAATCCTGAATTTTAGCTTCGATTTCTTCTTTTGAAGATTTAAAGTCGGCATGGTTTTCAAAACCTGCTTCTTCTAATTGCTGCCAAAGAATGGGATGGTTGCTGTCGATATGTAGAATTTTTACACTCATTTTTTAAAAATTTAGATAAACAAAAATACAGTTTATTCTTTTATTTCGTAATCTGCACAGACCAAACAAAACACTATATCTTTTTATTGGTTTAGTTTTTTTTTTAACTTTGAAAAACAACATTTTCGAAACTTCAGAAACATTTTAATACACATAATTGCTAAAATGAAATTAACAAAGACCTTTAATGCCTTTTTTGAAAACGAAAAATCAAGTGGACTGTTGTTGTTATTTGTGACTGTTCTTTCACTTACAATTGCTAATTTATCATTAACACAGAATTCATTGCTTTTTGGGAAAAAGATCTGGGTGGACATTCCATCACACACTGGATTAATGACGGATTAATGACAATATTTTTTTTACTGATTGGATTAGAACTGGAGCGAGAAATATACCATGGTGAATTATCCAGCATAAAAAAAATTTCAAAAATAGCCATTCAGATTGCATCACTGCTTTCAGGGATTTTTGGATTTATTTATTTGAAATACATTTTAGCACAAAAAAAGACTTAGTTATGAAATTAAAAAAAATACCCTTTCTGTTGTTTTCATTTTCAGTATTGCTAATTTTTGCGTGCGAAAACAAAAAAGAGATATCAATTCCGGTTAAAAACAACAATGATACTATTGCAACACTTCCAACAATTAAAAATGAGGAATCAATAGCCGGAATTTATCAAGGCGATGAATGTGCTATTTCTGTAGAAATAGCAAAAGTCAGGGATGGTTATTCTTATGTATTAAAAACGAATAACAGAAAATTAACAGGCAAGGCCACTTTCTCTACTAATGAATCAGGAGAAAAATATTTGGTTTTAGAAGGTATTGAATGGGATGAATACGAAGGGGATATCAGTCATCAAGATGAAACAGATACTATTTCGGATGCTAAAAAGACAAATAAAGAATTAGAAATACCAATCGGAATCGATTTTGCTTATAAAAAAGATACACTAACCATGCAGAATTATGGAAATGCTATGAATTACTACACCAAACTTGGAGAATGTGATGCAAAATATATTGAATTGGTTAAAAAGTAAATTCCAAATCCCAACAGAAAATTGGAATTTGGAATTTCAGGAAATTTGATATTTTATTTTAAAAGCCCTTTAATCTGTTTCAAAGAAGTTTTGATTCCTTTGATCAAAGACGAACTGAAACCATTGTGTTCCATTTCATTAAGACCTACAATTGTACAGCCCTGAGGCGTAGTAACACGGTCGATTAATTGTTCCGGATGAACTTTTTCCTCTAATAACATTTTTGCGGCTCCTTTTGCAGTTTGTGCAGCAATGGCCAAAGCTGTCTGAGAATCAAATCCAATTTCGATTCCGGCCTGCATTGAAGCACGGATATATCTTAGGGCATAAGCTGTTCCACAGGCGCCTAAAACAGTCGCTGCGTCCATTAGTTTCTCATCAATTACGGGAGCAGTTCCTAAGTCGTGAAACAAATCTACAATTGGTAAAGCTTTTTCCTTATCTTTTTCAGGAAATGAAATACAAGTCGCTGATTCACCAAACTGAGCTGCTATATTCGGCATGATTCTCACTACCGAAAATTCATTATTCGTTTTTGACTGAAGCATTTCCAAAGACAAACCACTTACTGCAGATGCGATAGTTTTTCCTGAAATTACAGGTAAAATCTCTGCCAGAACAGTATCTACCTGATAGGGTTTTACAGTCAGGATAACCACATCGGCTTCCTGAATATTATGCTTATTATCAGATGAAACTGTAATTCCTAATTCTGTTAAATACTGAATACTCGCAGTATTTCTTCTGGTAACAGTAACCTGATTGTTTTTAGAAAATTTGGCAATCCCAACGGCAACAGAAACCCCAAGGTTTCCTCCTCCAATAATATGTACTTTCATGCTTATTTATTGCTGATTAATAGCGTGTTTTTTTAAGCCACAAATTACACAGATTTTTAAGATCTTAAATCACTGCAAGCTGTTAATTTGTTGGAAAAAATTAAAAACCCAGAATCAATTTGGCTACTCCAAAATAGAGCATAATTCCAAAGACATCGTTGGTTGTGGTAATAAATGGTCCTGTCGCGATAGCAGGATCTATTTTATTTTTATGCAAAAAAAGCGGTACAAGGGTTCCTAATGTTGCAGCAAATAATATTACCACGATCATAGAAATCGAAATGGCCAGTCCAACTAAATACTGTTGGTACATAATTGAATGATACCCCAGTAAAAGCAATGAAATAATACTTCCGGATATCATTGAAACTGAGATTTCTTTACTAAAATATCCTCTGCTAAAATCTTTCAAAGTACCATTTGCCAAACCCTGAACCACAATTGCTGATGCCTGAACACCAATATTTCCTGCCGTTGCAGAAAGTAAAGGAACAAAAATGATTAAAGTCGAATATTTTTGAAATGTCTGTTCATTTCCCTTCAAAACAAAAGAAGCCACGATTTCGATTACCATACCAATTAAAAGCCATGGCAAACGGGCTTTTGTCAATTCTAAAACACTGTCATTTGATTCAACGTCCTGGGTAATACCTGCTGCCAATTGATAATCTTTATCCGCTTCGTCTTTGATTACGTCTACGATATCATCAATTGTAATTCTTCCCACTAAACGTCCAAGCTCATCTACAACCGGAATAGCTTCCAAATCATATTTTTGCATGATACGGGCTACCTCAACATCTTCGGTATCTACGTTTACAAAATTCAGTTTTCGGATATACACATCTCCAATTTGGGTTTTGGTTGAAGAAGTCAGTAAATCTTTCAGGGACAATCTTCCTTTTAAGCGGTTTTCATCATCAACCACATAAATCGAATGTACCCTGGATACGTTTTCGGCCTGAATACGCATTTCCTTGACGCAGGTCAGCACGTTCCAGTTTTCATTTACTTTTACGAGCTCTTTACCCATCAGACCTCCCGCAGAATTTTCGTCATAACGCAACAAATCAACAATGTCTTTTGCGTGCTCGACGTCAATTAATTCCGAGATTACCTCAGCTTTAATTTCCTGTGAAAGTTCGGCAATAATATCTGCCGCATCATTCGTTTCCAGCTCATCAAGCTCTTCGGCGATTTCTTTTGGTGAAAGTCGGCTTAAGATATTCTCTCGCAGGTCATCTTCTAGTTCAAGAAGAATCTCGGCGGTTTTATCACTATCTAAAACCTTAAAAATATAGGTTGCATCGTCAAAATCCAGTTCATCCAGGATTTCTGCGATATCGGCATGGTGCAAATCGTTCAATAAAACTTCAAGTTCATTGTCGTTTTTATTTACAATATGCTCTTCTAATTGCTGGATTAACTCTTTGCTAACTTTGAACTCCATCGGCTTCTATTTTTTGAGTCAAAACAATAAACTCATCAACGCTAAGTTGCTCTGGTCGAAGATCAAAGATAGTATCTTCCCGCAAATTATCTGATAAATTTAATGTTTTCAAACTGTTACGTAATGTTTTTCGTCTTTGCTGGAAAGCTGTTTTCACTACAGTAAAGAACAACTTTTCACCACAAGGAAGGCTGTAATCTTCCTTTCGGGTCATTTTCATCACACCCGATTTCACCTTGGGCGGAGGAATAAAAACATTTTCGTCAACAGTAAACAAATACTCAGTATCATAGAAAGCCTGTGCTAAAACGGATAAGATTCCGTAAGCTTTTGAGCCTTTTTTCTCGCAGATTCGCTCTGCTACTTCCTTTTGAAACATGCCGGAAAACTCCGGAATCTGATCTCTGAACTCTAATGTTCTAAAAACAATCTGAGTAGAAATGTTATAAGGGAAATTACCAATAATAGCGAACTGCTTATTTTCGTAAACCTGGTTTATGTTGTATTTCAGAAAGTCTTCTGAAATGATTTTATCTTTTAATTTTGGATAGTTGGCGTCGAGATATGCAACAGATTCAGTATCAATCTCAATTACTTGTGTGGTTACATCCTTCTCAAGTAAATATTTAGTAAGCACACCCATCCCTGGTCCTATTTCTAAAACCTCATCATATCCTTTTAAGCTCAAAGTATCCGCAATTGCTTTTGCGATGCTTTCGTCTTTAAGGAAGTGCTGTCCTAAATGTTTTTTGGCTTTTACTTTTTCCATTTTCTTTCTTGTTTTGCCACGAGGGCGCAAAAGTATTCTTTTTGCAGCGAAGACTAAAGGCTTAAAGCTTTATTTTCAAACTTTCTGCTAATTAAGACTTAAAGTCGAAATCGTAATGTTCTGAAATAACCTGTAATTCTGTTCTGAAAGAAAGCATCTTATCCGCAAACAATTCTAAAGCTTCCCTGTCAAATTTTGGCTGATCCTCAAGATAGTATTTCTCTAAAGTATCCTTACTGTCTGTTGTGTATTGTACAGAATAAGTAACTCCGCCCATTTCTTCTTCAACCAGAACTTTTACAATTCTTGCTGAAGAAAATTTATTTGTAGCCAGAATTTCCGGAATATGTTTTTCCTGCATCCAATTTAACCATTGGTCATGAACACTTTCGTGTATATTGGTGGTAATGTTGTAAATAATCATTTTTTTAGATTGTTCGATTGTTAGACTTCTTAGATTTTTAGACTTGTAATGATCTAATCTTCTAATGATCCAAAAATCTATTTTATAAATTTTTGTCCCCTCTTAACTCACGGTATTTTTTCCTCGCATCAACAAAGTAAATACTGTCCTGATGATTAAAAATTACCTTCTCATACAAAGGTTTTGCCTTTTCTGTTTCTTTCAGTTCATCGTTGTAAATTTCTGCAGCAAAGAACAGTGCTTCGTCTACATAAATTCCATCGCTATGATGGTCAATCACTTGGTGGTATTGGCTTAAAGCCGAATTATAATCTTTCAGACTTTCATAGATTTTCCCTAAACGCAACATTGTTACAGCTTCGATTTCCTGGCCTTTAAACGATTTCAGAATGTTTTGAAACTGTACAATTGCTTCCTGTTTTTTATTCTGATAAAGTAGAAAATCACCCTTTGCAAATTGCTTCAAAGCAGTTTGTGTCGAATCGGCAACTGTGTTGTCATTGATCAGTAAAAAATATTCCAGGGCATCATTGGCGATTAATTGTGTATTGGCCGATTTCAATTCTTTAAATTGTTTTAAAGCCCACTCAAAATCAGTTTTAAAATAACTTGTTTTGGCTGCTTTTAAACTTGCTTCGTGCGACATGACATCATTTTTTAAATCCAGCTGAATTTGCGAATAGTAAATCAGTGCCTGATTAAACTTTTCTTCCAAAAGCAAAATATCTCCCAGTTCCATTTTCGCATCGGCTTTCTGATATTCATTTAAATTGAGTTCTAAAGCTTTTTTTATGACTGCCTTGCCTTCTTCAGTCTTTTTTAGATTGAAAGCCAGAAAATGCGCCTGAATTATTTGCAAAGATAAGGTAAAAGGACTTACGCCATAAGTTGTAAGCAAATGTTCTAACTCTGTAGTGATGGCTGGGTAATCTGTTTCAACTGCTTTATCAATTTTAATCTGCATCAGACTCGCATTCGTACGGATCAGCAAATCCTGATCTTTTGTATTCTGCAGAATAAAATTTAAAATTTCTGCCGCTGTTTCAGTATCATCTTCATTTAGTGCAAACTGACTTAAATTTACAATGCTCATTAAAGATTCCGGCTCACGTTTGTAAATCGCCTTTTCCTGAATAAAAGCTTTTCCGAATTCTTTTTGCTGCACATAAAACCAGCTCAGATAATGATTCCAGAATACATCCTGATCTTGTTGTGTTTTCAGGATTAAAGCTTTCCGCATCGCATCCTTAAAAGCAGTATTATCAGTTTCACCGTTCATGAAACGCGATAATTGTGTCTGAATCAGATTCGTATTCTGTGGATTTTTAAAAGATTCAGTCAACAAAAGATCAATCATCAGATCTGTTTTTCCCAGCTGACCGTACAACATTCCAATCTGAAAATTAAAATTGTAATTCGGCTGTACCTGCATTGCAGTTTGATAGGCTTTTAAAGCATACTCCAATAAAACTTTTTTCTCGAAAGAATTGCCGACTCCATAAACATCATTAGAATTCGTTTTGATTTTTTCAATCGCCTGGTCGTAGTAATTTTTGGCTTTTGATTCGTTTTTCTGCAATTGAAAATTATACCCCAATTCTACTAAAAAAACACCTTGTTTGTAACGATTATACCGCTCCTGAATCATTTTTTCAGCATTAGCAAATTGCTGCAATTGCTGATACGATTCAACTGTTCTTAAAAAATACTGTGTATTAGATGGTGAAGCATTTAAAAGCTGTTCATAACTGATTTTTGCTTTTTCGAAATCGCCTTTATCGTAATAATACTGAGCGAGCTGCTCATTTTGAGCAAAAGCAAAACCAGAACATAATAAAACGATATAAAAGAATATTTTATTCATATTTTTCAGCTTTAAAAATAAAGTTTAAATCGCAGTTTAGAAAACCGAAAATGTTATGAAAATTTGATATTTTCTTTTTCTTTTGATTTCCAGAATATCAGGACCAAACCAATCAAAATAAATGGAATACTTAAAATCTGGCCCATATTAATCAGCATATTTTTCTCGAAAGATTCTTGATTTTCTTTGAAAAACTCAATGATAAAACGAGCTGAGAATAATAAAGTTAAGAAACTTCCAAAGATTAATCCCTGTCTGCTCCTAATTTTTTCGACTTTGTACATATAAAACAAAATTCCAAAAATTAATAAATACGAAAATGCCTCATACAATTGTGTTGGATGCCTCGGAATCAAATCATCTCTTTGAAAAACTACGCCCCAGTTTCCATTAGTTGGTTTTCCATAGATTTCTGAGTTCATAAAATTGCCCATTCTAATAAAAGCGCCTGTTACAGGAACTGCAACTGCCATTTTATCTAAAAGTCCTAAAAATTGTACTTTGTATTTTCGACAGTATAAAATCATCGCCGTAATAACACCAATTGAACCTCCGTGACTTGCCAGGCCCTGATATCCCACAAATTGATAAACTCCCTTTATTTTTTGAATTGGTAAAAGAATTTCTATGGGATATTTGAAGAAATAATCAGGTTCATAAAAGAAGCAATGTCCCAGTCTTGCCCCTAAAACGGTTCCAACAATTACATAAATAAGTAAACTGTCAAGATTATCTAAGGAAAGATTTTCATTTTTATAGATATTTCTAACGATGTAAAACCCCAAAAGAAGTCCGCAGGCAAAAAGTGCTCCATAATATTTTAAAGGAAAACTATCTGTGATCCAAACAATAACCGGATCTACATTCCAATTTAATACTCCACTCATCCTACTCTGTTTTAGTGGTTCCTCAAAATTAAGAAACCTAACAGATTTTAGAACCTGTTAGGTTTTATCCTAAAATTAACTTTAAATTAATTTATAATATCAAATCCGCAGTATGGCCTTAAAACCTCAGGTATTACAATTCCTTCCGGTGTTTGGTAATTTTCTAAAATTCCGGCCAGTACTCTTGGCAAAGCCAATGAACTTCCGTTAAGTGTGTGAGCCAGCTGGTTTTTTCCGTCTTTGTCTTTGAAACGCAATTTCAGGCGGTTTGCCTGAAAGGTTTCGAAATTAGAAACAGAACTAATTTCTAACCAACGGTCCTGAGCCGTTGAAAACACTTCAAAATCATATGTCAATGCTGAAGTGAAACCCATATCGCCTCCACAAAGACGCAGAATTCTGTATGGTAATTTCAATTCCTGCAAAATGTTTTTTACGTGCTCAACCATTCCGTCAAGAGCTTCATAAGATTTATCAGGATGTTCAACACGTACGATCTCTACCTTATCAAATTGGTGTAAACGGTTTAATCCTCGTACGTGTGCTCCGTATGAACCTGCTTCACGACGGAAACATGGTGTATAAGCCGTGTGAAGAATTGGAAGATCACTTTCGTTTAAGATTACATCACGGAACAAATTCGTAACCGGAACCTCAGCAGTCGGAATCAAATATAAATCGTCAACAGTTGCATGGTACATCTGCCCTTCTTTATCCGGTAACTGTCCTGTTCCGTAACCAGAGGCTTCGTTTACTAAATGCGGCACCTGAACTTCGTTGTAACCTGCAGCCGTATTTTTATCTAAAAAATAATTGATCAGGGCACGCTGTAAACGGGCACCTTTTCCTTTGTAAACGGGAAAACCTGCTCCGGTAATTTTTACACCCAATTCAAAATCGATGATATCATATTTTTTTACCAGTTCCCAGTGTGGCTGTGCACCTTCATGTAAAACCGGAATATCTCCTTCTTCAAAAACATTCAAATTGTCATCCGGCGTTTTTCCTTCAGGAACGATATCAGCCGGAAGATTTGGCAAAGTGTATAATTTATTGGTCAGTTCAGCTGCTAAAGCTTCTGCTTTTTCGCCCAGTTCTTTGCTTTTTTCTTTTAATGAAACCGTTTTTTCTTTTAAGATTGCCGCTTTGGCTTTCTCACCGGCTTTCATTAACTCGCCTATGTCTTTGGACAATTTATTAGATTCAGATAAAGTGTTGTCTAATTCTACCTGAGCAGCACGACGGTTTTCGTCTAGTTGCACCACTTCTTCCACAACGCTTTTAGCATCGATATTTCGTTTTGCTAAAGCCCTGATTACTTTCTCCTGATTTTCTCTAATAAATGCGATTTGTAACATAGCTTGGTTTTTATAACTATTGTATTTTTTATAACGGAAGCAAATTTAAGGAAATGTTTCCTAAGATTACGACAAAGTTTTAGCGGAAAGAATGTATTTTAAAGGATGTTTCGCAAAGTTGCACGAAGGTCACGCAAAGATTCGCGAAGTTTTTTTGTTAAGGAACTAAAATTTAGAAATTCAAATCTTTAATCATAATCCAGAAATCTATATCGGTCATCTTTCTTAAACACATAAATCTGACCGTTATATTTTAGTCTTTCGGATTCTTTTTTTGTCTTGATAGTAGATTTTTCAGCGGTACCAGTATCCTCATCAGCCTCTACAGCGACTTCATATAAAAAGTTCTTTGAAACTATTAAATCCTGAAAACCGTTTGTTTCTTCATCAGAAACTATTAAACCTGTTTCTAAAGTTTCCAATTCAAAAGAGCCTCCGCCGTTTGAATCGCCTTGTGTTTTCCGGATAGGATATTCGTATAACAATTTTTTAATTTTATTGTTTACCAATACAAGAATCGTAAATTTTTGCTGGGAATATAAGTTTACACGGCCTCCTGAAGCTTCCTCAGTATAAAATGCAACTCCGGTTGTGTTTTCGTTTAACTGAATCAAATCTTTGAGAATATACGTTTTCGAAAACTGCATTGCTTCATTTTCATTATAGCTCAGATTAGAATCTGTTTCCTGAGCAATGATTTTTCCGTCTGCTTTATTGACAAAAAGGTATTTTCTTTCGAGATAATCTCCCAAATCATATTCTTCTGTTTCCTGACCGTTTTCCTCCGTATCAACCACATAAGTGATGACAAAAAAGGCTATCTCATCATTATAACTAACAGAAGTTGTTTCGCTGATTCGTAAATCAGAATATTTGATATTTAGATTGATGGCTGCTTTTTTTAAGAGGTTCAAATCCAGTTCTTCAGACAGCAATATGCTTTCATTGTCTTTAAAAACAAGCTTTTCGACTGGTTTTGGTTTTACATTTTCAGACTGCACATCTGCTGCCAGATTGGCCTTTTCATCAATGGCTTTGTTTTTATTTTTTTCGCAGAAACTTAAAAATAAAAAAGTGCCAATGAGAATTAAGCAGGTTTTGATTTTCATCGTTGTTGATTTTAGAATTAGGGCTTCCAAATATATAATTTTCTTACAACATCATTAAAAAATAAATTTGGCAAACATCTTTATTCAGCAACTACTTATTTTCAGTCAGCAAATTTTTCAATTCTTTGGCTTTCAAAAAAGTGGCAAGACGTCCGGACAACAAGAGCATTTCTCTTTCTTCCGGTGTTATTTTTAGTTTGGTTTCAACATGGGAAGCAAATTCATATAAGATCAGAATGTTGGCTGCCGTCAATTCGTTAAACTTGTTATGAGTAAGTGTGGCCAGGATTATTTCGCCGTCTTTGTCTCGTGTAAAACTGAGTTCACCGAATTGATTTATTAAATCCTGTTTGAACTTTTCATAAAATTTCAGCCAATTACTGTAATCATCATCAGCATTTTTTAGTTCAGCCATAATTTTTTGATATGATTCATCTTTTTTCATTTTCAGCAAATGGTCTCGGAGAGTGGTAAAACCAATTATTTCATAATTTGAAACAGGTATTTTATATCTCTCAAAAGCATTTTCAATATCCCTGTCAAAAGTCATATATCGGGTCTGAACCGTATATAAAGAAGTTGTTTCGAGCAATGAAATCAACTTGATTTTTTCGTCAGTTATGTAAGGCTCTTTTTTTCCCTGCCCCAGGCAATCAATAAATAGTGCTTTTTTGTTTTTATCATTTACCTTACTATCACTATGAAGGAGTTCCAGTAATGTTTTATACCCCGTATTATCTGAAGCACCTCCATCAATAATACACAAAATCTTATTCTGTCCTTTGATGCCGAATTTCGTTTTTGGAAGCACGCCCGGAAAAGCAGAACTCGCCGTTATTCCATAAGTAAGCGGAAACTCGTAACCATCGTTTACCTCATTTTCGTCTAAGCAAACCGTAGCTTTATTTGGAGCCAGGGACGAATTTATATTGAGTCCTCTTATAACATGAGGCATAAATGCAATCCGTTCTCCGTTATTATAGGCTGTTCCGTTGGCAACCATCATTGGTAAATAAGGGGCTTTGCTGCTTTCTTTCGGAACAAAAAAATCAGACAAAAGCATCTGGGTTTTGCATTTATCAGGATTGTCAGGATTTGTGCAGTCATATTGCAAAACCTCGAGATCCAGTTGCTGGCTCATGGATATTTTATCGCCTTTTTCGTTTTTGCTATTGTTGAGCAGGGATAAAATACTAGCCGATTTATTTACATAATCCTTGTAAGCACCGGCTTTGGAAAAATAAAATTCATTAAAAGACTGGTGCCCCTGATACAGTTTATTTTTCAGGATCGTTAAATAATAACCCGCCGAATAACAACCACCTGAAACCGTTGAGAAATAATCGATTTCGTTTAAAAAATTACGTTGAGAATTCTCTTCTTTAATTTCTTCTAATCCTAAAAGCACACCCATACTAAAAAATTGTGCCCTTGAACCTCCGCCGGAAATCGCAACTCCTAAAGCAATGTTGGGATTTTGAAACTTTTTATCACGTTCCTGAACCGATTTATACTCATTTAAAGAAACAGACGGAATCGAATTGTAATTAATCTCTGAAAAAAGACTGATTTTATTTTGAGAAAAACCTAACCGAAAGCTAAAAAACCATACAATCAGGAAAATCGTGGAATATGAGTATTTCATTTTGGCTTTTAATAACTAATTCACTGATAGCGAATTTACAAGAAAGTTGAATACAATAAAAATAACCCTAATCGAAATATACAATTAAGAACGCTTAATCTCATGTCCTGTAAATTCTTCCAGCACAGCAAACATATCGTCTACAGAAAGAACTTCAAAATCCGGATGGCTTTTTAAGAAATTTGCATTGAGTTCAGTTAGGTTTTCATCAAATTCGAAAAATGCATTGTTATTGAGCAAATCCCTTGTTGGATTAACCCCTTCAAACTTACCGTTCAAGAATTTACCGATTTTCACACTGCTCAGTAATTTAACCCTTTTTGCCTGTGCCTGAAATAATTCTAAATGTTTTTCGGCTCCAATAAGCGCAAGACCTTCTTCGATAAGTTCATTCAGTTCTTTATTCCAGCGGGAATCATATACAAATTTAGCAAAGTTCCCTTCCGTATATTTTGAAGTGTAATAATCCAGGTAATAACTTAGCAACGCATCTTCATGAATAAACTCGTCATCAACACCTTCTTCGCGCATTAAATTGATTACCGAAATATTAGAATTAATTATATCCTGCGGATTACCAGCGTTAATTGCCGTTTCTGAAACTATTATTCTGCCGAATTCTTCCATTTTAATTGTGTTTAAGGATTGTTTGCAAAGTTGGGTTAAAATAAAACTGGAGAGAAATATATTTTGGTCTATATGTTTTCCCCTTCATTACTCATTTCGTTATTCATTTTGGCAACCAGGGCTTTCAAACGTAAGGCTCGTTCTTTTTTCTCCTCCTGAAGTTTAGCTTTTTTGCGGTTTAGCAGTTTAGTATGCAGCGCCTTGTTTTTAGTGTTTTTTTCAGGTCCTTTAGCCATGATACAAATGTTTTTGCAAATTTCGCGTAAATAATGATACGATTGGTAATATATTTGGGCGTTTCCCTCCGGGCCGGGCTTTCGGCTTTATCTTTTGCATTGCTTCGCCTGCAAAAGGATACCGCCCTCTATCCCTAACGCAGTTTCGTTTTCATAAGCAAATATCATTTTGTGAGATTATTTTGAAACAAAAAAAAGAGTATTTTTAGCATAAATCAGAAAAAATATGACGGTAAAAGAATTTGAAAATCAATTAAAAGAATCTTTAATAAACTATTATGAGTTTACACGTAAAAATATTTTTAACAACAACATCAAATCTATAAATCAGCTAACTTACAATTCCCAAATTAGAATCGGAGAAACCAACGAGCACTTTATTGTTGAATTATTAGGAGCTAAAAACTTCTACCCTGAAATCGGAATTTCGTTAAGTACAAGAGCTGTTGAAACCGTAATTTCAATTAATCATTTTATTCTCGGGTCGAAAAAAAACTTTGATAATGATATGGCAGTTTTAGATTTTTCAGGAAGTTTTTGCAATATAACAGGAATACATCTTTCTTCCGCAAAGGATATTAAAGAGACGGAATCAAGAATTGGAATTAAAATAATTAAAGATGGAATTAGAAAAGAAAAATCAACTATCCCTCTGAAATTTGATAAAAACTCTAATAATTCAATAATGCAAGAAGTAGATCTGCTACGAACAGAATCTTCAAGAATTTATTACAGGTACATTAAAACATTAATAATAGTTGAAAAATCATATACATTAATAAATTTTAAAAACTGGTTAGAAAATAAAATCAAAGAGAAATGGGATTTAAATCATTTTATTGGCATTAACCATAATAGTAACCACAATACTCTATCAAAAAGTTTATTCAGTCTTTCTGAACAAAATATTTCTGAACGAATTATAGATAAATTTATAAGTGACCATGTTGAACAATTTGCAACATCAATGGGATATAAACGTGCATTACCACAAATAAAACTTAAATGGAAAGATAAAAATGATAAAGATCCTTCCGAAAGTATTCCAGATTATATTGTGGAATCAAAAGACGGTTATTACCATATTATAGATTTAAAAAAAGGTTTTTTAGGAAAGGATCTTGTGAAGGGTAAAATTGGAAGAAAGCGCTTCATAGATTATGTATGTGAACTAATTGCACAATTAAAAAACTACGAAAGATATTTTGACAAGCAAGCAAATAGAGATTATGCAAAATCTAAATACGGGATTGAAGTAAATAACAACATTAAATTGATTGGAATTGTCGGTAATTATTATGAATATAACGAAGAAGAAGTTGCTCAGGTATTGGATCAATACGATGAAAAAATATCAATTATAAGTTATTTTGATTTAGCTTCCTTGATTAACAATATGAAATAACAGAATTAAAAAAATATTATTAAAGCAAAAATATAACCACAAAACCCATGAAAAAAACGATACTAATATTAACCAGTTTATTGGTCTTAAACGCTTTTTCACAACAAAAAAGACTTTGGGCAAAATCAGTAATCAATCAAAAAGCACCTAAACTGACTGTTGAAAAATGGCTTTCGGACAAACCAGAAATAAAAGGAAAATTTGTACTAATCGATTTCTGGGCAACATGGTGCGGCCCGTGTAAAAGAGCCATTCCTGAATTAAACCGTTTTAAAACAGAATTTCAAAATGATTTGGTCGTTATTGGCATCAGTGACGAAACAAAAGAAATTGTAAACAGCCTTACCACTCCCAAAATTGAATATTTTAGTGCCATTGACACAGGACGAACTATGTATGATTCTCTGGAAATACAGGGTATTCCGCATTGTATTTTGATCGATCCGGACGGAATTGTCCGTTGGGAAGGTTATCCAATACTAACCGGTTTTGAATTAACTTCAGAAGTAATAACAGATATTATTACCCGATATAAAAAATGAAACCAACTTTCTTCGCAACTCCTGAGCAATTCCGATTTTGGCTCGAAAACCATCATCAAACTGAAACCGAATTGTTAGTTGGTTTTTATAAAGTGAATACTAAAAAACCATCCATGTCCTGGTCAGAATCTGTAGATCAGGCTCTTTGTTTTGGCTGGATCGACGGCATCCGGAAAACTATCGACGAAGAAAGTTATTCGATTCGGTTTACACCAAGAAAAAAATCGAGTATCTGGAGTGTTATCAATATTAAAAAAGTCGAACAGCTCACAAAAGCCGGATTAATGACCGAAGCAGGGAAAAAAGCTTTCGAATTAAAATCTGAAGAAAGATCCGGAATTTATTCACATGAAAGAGAAGCTTATATTCTCGACCCTGAATTAGAAAAACTGTTCAAAGCCAATAAACCTGCCTGGGATTTCTTTGAAAAACAAGCTCCATCTTACAAAAGAGTAGTCATTCATTTAATTATGAGTGCCAAACAGCAAAAAACCAGACTTTCGAGACTTGAAAAGGCGATAACGGCAAGTGCAGAGCGCAAACGAATTTTATAAAAAAAACTTAAAAAAACCTGTCGTCAGCAAACAAATAGTAACTTTATTCACTGTAAAAGTTTCATAAAAGATAACAATGGAAAAAAGAAAAGCCCTTGAATACTATGTTTTAGACGTATTCTCAAACGAAAGTTATAAAGGAAATCCTCTTTCTGTTGTTTTTACTGATGGAAATTTAGACCTTCAAACTTATAAGGATATTTCTAAAGAATTTGGTTATTCTGAAACTTCTTTCGTTTATTATTCAAAAGAGCAAAAAGCATTAAATGTTCGTTCGTTTACCCCAACCGGAATCGAAATAGATGGTGCAGGACATAATTTGCTTGGAGCAGTTTGTGGTGCTTTACTTAAAAGAATGTCAATATTTGAGGAACAATCAGAAAACAACCGATTTGTAATCATGAAACATTCCCGGATTCCGTTAACGGTACATTTCGATTCAGTTACCTATGATCCTGTTGTACAAATGCATCAAAAACCGGCTGTTGTCAAAGAAGAAATTCCTACTTATAAATTAGCTGTCGCACTTGGTTTAAAAATCGAAGATTTAGACAGCAACGATTTCGTACCGACGATTGTAAAAACAGAAGTCGCTCACATCATGGTTCCGATAAAAAACAGTCCGATTTTAAACAGCATTGTTCCGGACCACAAACTTTTAATCGAGATTTCGAAAGAATACCAATCCGAAGGATTTTATTGCTTTACTATTTCAAATCAAAATGAAGGCAACATTGCGGAAGCCAGATTCTTCAATCCCGTAATCGGAATTTATGAGGATCCCGCTACGGGAACTGCAGCCGGACCACTAATTGGTTTTTTGACTTCTAAAAAACAGGCAAAACTAAATACCGAATATAAAATTCTACAGGGTGTTAAGCTAAATCAGCCTTCCATAATTGAAGTAATGAATCGCGAAAATGATATTTTGGTGGGCGGTTCTTCGATTATTACGATGAAAGGGGAACTTTATATATAAAAAAAGCGACATTTAAAGATGTCGCTTTTTTTATGTCCATGAATAATTTCTTAATTCGTTTTCATCGGAGGCAAATCAAACGCTACAGAATCATGTTCGAAGTTGTTTCTGTGTCCGCCATCGCAAAATGGTTTATTATTTGATAATCCGCAACGGCAAAGACCAAGTGCTGATCTTCCCTGCAATCCGTAAAGAGTTCCTTCCGGATCCATAATTTCAAAATCACCTTCAATTTTGATTGATCCGTTTTTATTGATGATAAGTTTTGTCTTGCTCATAAAAATTATTTTTGTTGTTTTTTTGGATGACAAAGATTGCAAAATATTTCCTGAAGATTTTACTTCTAAGATCAGTTTAAACTGGTTCTATTTAAACTATACTTTCAATTTCGACTAAAACCAAGGTTACTGATAATCAAGCTAAAGTGTAGAAATGATATCCGATTTTGAATGCATAACACCACAGCTTTGAGACATTATTTTGTAGATTTGAGAAATCATTTATCTAAACTATCAAACCACTTATGAAAAAATACGCTATTCTAATTGCATTTGCCTTTCTTTTTAGCCTGACCTCTGCCACTACCGAAACAAACTCATTCGAAGAGGGCTGGATCAATTTACTGGACAACAACCTCAGCAAATGGGATATGTATCTAAGTTACAAACACAAGAACGGATATTCGGGAAAAGTCCCAACAGATGCTAATGGAAACGAAATACCGCCTATTGGCTACAATAAAAATATCAACAATATGTTTACCGTAATTCAGGAAAACAAAGAACCCGTCCTTAAAGTTTCTGGGGAATATTATGGTTGTGTTTTTACTAAAGAAAATTTCAAAAATTATCGACTGAAGCTGAAAGTTAAGTTTGGAAGTAAAAAATGGGAACCCAGAACCGAAAAACTCATGGATGCAGGTGTGCTTTATCATTCGCAGGGAAAAGCGGGCGTAGATTACTGGCGTGCCTGGATGTTATCGCAGGAATTCCAAATAATGGAAGGTCATTTTGGCGATTACTGGAACATCGCTAATTCTGCAATTGATATCAAAGCGTATCTTCCGGAAGGATCTATGAATGCTGTTGCCGATGAGGATCAGCCATTTCTTCCGTTTGGGACACATACTGAAAATACCGGGTTTTGCATGCGAAAAATGAGAACTGAAACCCCTAATAACGGCTGGACAGAAATAGAACTGGTTTGTTTTGAAGGAAAAAGTCTTCATATCATTAACGGCAAAGTAGTCATGGTTTTGCAAAATTCCCGTTATTTTGATGGTGAAAAATTTATGCCTTTAACGGAAGGAAAAATACAATTGCAAAGCGAAGCTTGTGAAGTTTACTATAAAAACATCAAAATTAAACCAATAAGCAAAATGCCTGCTGAGTTTGAAAATTACTTCAAATAGATTATTTCTTAGCCCCGATAGAAGTGAAAATCCTTTTGCTTTTTCCTTTAAAAAGCAAAAGATTGCAACGGATAGCGGGAAATAGCTTCAAATAATAATTCTATTGCTTATTTTTGCACTCAATAAAATAGAATCATGATACAGAATCCAAAAAGATATACTATTACAGCAGCATTGCCTTACACCAACGGACCAATCCATATTGGGCATTTGGCGGGGGTTTACGTGCCTGCTGATATTTATTCGAGATACCTTCGCCTGCAGGGAAAAGACGTTGCCTTTATTTGCGGAAGTGATGAACACGGCGTTGCCATTTCGATGAAAGCAAAAAAAGAAGGCGTTACGCCACAGGAAGTTATCGATAAATATGATGGAATTATCAGAAAATCGTTTGCTGATTTCGGGATTTCGTTTGATAATTATTCCAGGACTTCGGCTAAAATCCATCATGATACGGCTCAGGAATTCTTTAGAACTTTGTATGATAATGGTGATTTTATTGAAGAAGTAACTGAACAATTGTACGATGCAAAAGCAGATCAGTTTTTGGCAGATCGGTTTGTAGTAGGTACTTGTCCGAAATGTGACAATCCGGAAGCTTACGGTGATCAGTGCGAAAAATGCGGTTCGAGTTTGAATGCAACCGATCTGATTAATCCGAAATCAACAATAACGGGAGAAACTCCAATTTTGAAATCAACGAAACACTGGTTTTTACCATTGGACCGATATGATGCTTTTTTACGTGAATGGATTTTGGAAGGTCATAAAAATGACTGGAAAACGAACGTGTACGGACAGGTAAAATCATGGATTGATGCCGGATTAGAACCTCGCGCCGTAACGCGCGACCTTGATTGGGGAATTGATGTTCCGGTTGAAGGTGCCGAAGGCAAAAAATTATATGTTTGGTTTGATGCGCCTATAGGATATATTTCTTCTACAAAAGAATGGGCTGCCCGTGAAGGAAAAGACTGGGAACCGTATTGGAAAGACCAGGACACCAAACTGGTTCATTTTATCGGAAAAGACAATATCGTTTTTCACTGTATTATTTTTCCGGCAATGCTTAAAGCAGAAGGAAGCTATATTTTACCAGATAATGTTCCTGCAAATGAATTTTTGAATCTGGAAGGAAATAAGCTTTCTACTTCTAAAAACTGGGCGGTCTGGTTACATGAATATCTAGAAGAGTTTCCGGAAAAACAAGACGTTTTGCGTTATGCCTTAACATCAAACGCTCCTGAAACAAAAGATAACGATTTTACCTGGAAAGATTTTCAGGCGAGAAATAACAATGAATTAGTGGCCATTTTCGGAAACTTCATTAATCGTGTGGTAGTTTTAACCAACAAATATTACGATGGCGTTGTTCCGACCCCAAATGAATTATCTGAAGTTGATGAAAATACTTTGGCTGAATTAAAAGCCTATCCGGCTGTGATTTCAAGTTCGGTTGAGCGTTACAGATTTCGAGAAGCTTTAGGAGAATTGATGAATGTGGCCCGTTTAGGAAACAAATATCTTGCTGATGAGGAGCCATGGAAAGTAATGAAAGATAATCCGGAACGTGTAAAAACCCAAATGTATGTAGCCTTGCAGATTGCTGCTGCTCTGAGCGTTTTGGCCGAACCGTTTTTACCATTTACTGCTGCTAAACTTTCAGGAATTCTTAAATTGGGTGACCTGAAAGAACATTTCGAAGGTTTTAGTAAATTTTTGAAAGAGAATCATCCCGGTGCAACAGACGTTATTCTCGATAAGGTTTTAAACTGGAATGATATTTCAAAACATTCCGATTTATTGCCAGCGGGACACAAAATTGGTGAAGCAGAATTGCTTTTTGCTAAAATCGAAGACGAAGAAATACAAAAACAAATAGATAAATTGGAAGCAACAAAAACCGCTAATCTTGCCGAAAGCAAACAGCCTGAACCTCAAAAAGATTTGATTCAGTTTGAGGATTTCGCTAAAATGGATATCCGTATCGGAACTATTTTGGAAGCAGAAAAAATGCCAAAAGCCAATAAACTTTTAGTGTTAAAAGTAGATACAGGAATTGATGTTCGTACGATTGTGTCCGGAATTGCAGAGAGTTTTTCTCCGGAAGAAATCATCGGAAAACGTGTTTCTGTATTAGCAAACCTTGCTCCAAGAGCATTGCGTGGTGTTGAAAGTCAGGGAATGATCCTGATGACAACAAATGCCGAAGGAAAACTGGTATTTGTAAATCCGGATGCTGATGCACCAAACGGATCGACTGTAAACTAAAGTTTTATACATAAAATGAAATTGCGTGAATCAGTTAGACCTAATTGATTCACGCTTTTCATTTTAAGATCTTAACTTATAATATTTTAAAAAAATACAGTATTCGCAAATTAATAAAATAAAAAAAACAAATCATGAAAAAAACAATTTGTTTGAGCTTTTTACTTCTCATAAATATATCCGCTTTCGCACAGGAAATTATAAATTCGATACCTCTGGAATTGAAAAAAAGTAGTACTGTTTTTCAAATTGCTAATCCCAAAAAAAACGCAGTTACATTGTTTGTGAGAGACTCAGTAAAAATAAAAGCTATCTACCTGAATGAAAAGATGCAAATTACAGACAGCATCACGTCTAAAAGACCTAATATTAAAACGTACACTAATATAATTGGTTATAATAGCAGTAATGGCAATACAAGATTATTCTGGTCCTCTAATAATTATGAAACCATTTTTTCCCAAGTGTTTAATCCTACTAGTCGAGAAAGTCTGCTCAAAGAATGTAAACTGGTTTTAAAAAACGAAAAAGTTATACAAAAATTCAGTCAGGACGAAAACTTTTACATCCTGACAGTTGTAGAAGACAGTGATATCTTCAAACTCTATGTTTTTAACAGCGACGGCAATTACACCGAAAAAACGATTACCACAGAAGGGTTTCACTTTTTTACATTAGACTATAAAAAATCAGATTTATATACGGCTTTTTCCGAAAGTTTGCTGCCTTTTGAGGCGCCTTTCTCTTTACAAAATATTACTGTTGAAAATCAAACATCATTAATAGATGCTGCCAAAAAAAGAAAATGCTATTTGAACGATAAGCAACTTGTAATCACTATTGACACCAACATCGATTTTACCCAGGTGATTCTAATTGACTTACAAAGTTTTACTGCTACCGAAAAGATGATAAAAAAGCAACATTTAGTTGGCGATAGAAAATTTTTAAATTCAAATTCCTTTTATTTTGATAATAAATTATATCAGCTAAAAACCTCATCAGGCATCATTTATTTCACTATAAAAGATTTAGAGGATAACGTTTTAAAAGAATATTTTGCTAATTCAACGAAACCAATTGCCTTTAAAAATTCTGATTTTTTTGAGCAGGGCGGCAGTTTAAGAGGCAAAAGAACTTTGGCAAGCAGTCCGCTGTTTATTCTTAAAGCAAACAGTTTGTCTTTGGGTCTTTCCTGTTATAAGACTGGTGAAAATACATTTATTACTTTTGGAGGTGTATCGGAGTTAAAACAATCAGCCGATCAGACTACAATAAATGAATTTGGGCTCACTGAAGATATCGTATTCAGTACATCAATGGAAGATTTCACATCCAGTTCTAACAGAAGAGTAGTTAAAACCGAAGGATTGTTTGATACTGCAGGAAATCGTATTAAAGGAAAATTACAGCCATTAGCATCTCATAAAATCATTAGTTTTTTTGATAAAAACAATACTATTTCATCACAGATTTTATTCAAATTAGATGATTACTATCTGGGTTATTACGATAGTAAAACAAAAGAATACATCTTTAGAAAATTTGCAGATTAAATATAAATCAAACTCACCCAATTAGGATTAGAGCCATATATTCTTTATCAAAAAAAATATTCGCCAATTAAAATTATCACAACCAAATTTATGAAAAAAACTTTCTTACTTTTTTTAATCCTTACAACTATAAATGTTTTTGCACAGGAAGTTGTAAATTCAACCATTTTGGAACTTAAAAAAAATCGTGATGTTTTTCAAACGGTTAACCATGAAAAAAATACGGTTACCTTATTTATAAGCGACAAAGAAAAAGTAAAAGCCATTAATCTGAATGATAAGATGCAAATTGTTGACAGTATTTCTGCTGAGAGGCCCAATACTAAAACATATACCAATATGATTGGATACAATAGCAGTAATAATGGCACGAGATTATATTGGTCATCAAATAATCACGAGAACATACTTGAGCAACTATACGATTTTAATAATCGCAAAACCACACACAAAGAATACAAACTGATTTTAAAAAATGAAAAGGTTTTACAAAAGTTCAGTGAAAATGAAAACTTTTATATACTAACGGTTTTAAAAAACAGTAATATATTCAAACTCTATGTTTTCAACAATGAAGGTAATTTTACAGAGAAAATGATTCCTGCAGAAAGATTTCATTTTTTAGAATCAGACTATAAAAAATCAGACTTATCAGGTGTTTTTTCTGAAAATTTACCACCTTTCGATCCGCCTTTCTCTTTACAAAATATTACTGCCGAGAACCCAACATCATTAACAGATGCTGCCAAAAAAAGAAAATGCTATTTCAACAACAAACAAATTATAATAACTAATGATAGCAATATCGATTTTACTCAGGTCATTTTAATTGATTTAAAGGATTTTACTGCTACTGAAAAAATGGTAAAAAAACCATATTTAAATGGTGAACGAGCATTTTTAAATTCTAACTCTTTTTATTTTGACAATAAATTATATCAGATAAAAACCTCATCAGATACTTTTCATTTCACGATAAAAGATTTAGACGACAACATAATAAAAGAATATCTTGCCAATTCAACGAATCCGATTGAATTTAAGAATTCCGAAATTTATCAGGAAGGGGGCAGTTTTGGAGGAAAAAGGGTCTTAGAAAACAGTTCTCAGTTTATTAGAAAAACAAATAACCTAAGCTCTGCTCTAAGTTGTTATCATATTGGTCAAAATACCCTAATTACTTTTGGAGGCGTTTCGGCACTTCAGCAATCAACTGGTCAAATATTTGCAGGACAATTTGGTCTCGTTGGTGGAGTAATTGGTGCATTAGCTTTTAACCCTGCAATGGAAAGTTTTAATTCTTACACAAATAGAAAAGTCGTAAAAATTGAAGGATTGTTTGACACAGACGGAAATCATATTAAAGGTGAATTGCAGCCTTTGGCTTTTGACAAAATCAGAACTTTTTTTGATAAAAACAATGATGTATCATCACAGACTTTATTTAAAATGGATGCTTATTACCTCGGATACTATGACAATAAAACAAAAGAATACATCTTTAGAAAATTTGCAGATTAACCAAAAACTCCCGATTTAGCAACTCGGGAGTTTTTTTCTCATAAAACTTTCAAAATACTAATTTTGCATTTCGACTAATAAAAAACATGAAACTCACCAAACCAAGATTGGCCTTAATCTGCGGTATCCTCTGCATTTCTATTTTTCCGATACTGGTAAAACTGAAACTAACGCCCGGATTAATCTCTGCTTTTTACCGGATGTTTTTTGCGGTGACATTGCTTTTGCCGTATGTTCTTTTGAGCAAAAACTTTAAACTGCCAACATTAAAATTTACTCTTTTAGCAGGGTTTTGCGGAATTTTGTTCGCCTCAGATGTTGCAGTTTGGAATATTTCCATTCAGGATTCGAGTGCTACTCAGGCATCTTTATTAACAAATTTATCTCCGGTCTGGGTTGGTGTTGGTTCTTTTTTGTTCCTGAAATCAAAACCTGCGACCAACTTTTGGATTGGAACTGTAGTTTCTTTATTCGGAATGGTGACTTTGGTTGGCTTTGAATTTTTCGTGGAATTGAATTTCAACCAAGCTTTTCTGTTTGCTGTTTTATCCGGGATCTTATATTCAATTTATCTTCTGGTCAGCAAAAATGTACTTTCTGAGATTGATGTTTTAACTTTCATGACAATCAGTTTAATTGCTTCGAGTATTTATTTGGGAATTTTGTGTTATGTTTTAAATGAGCCCTTTACTGGGTTTTCAGATACCGGCTGGTTTGTGTTAGTATTACAGGCTGTAATCTGCCAGTTGTGTGCGTGGCTTTCGGTTAGTTATGCGACACAGCATATGCGTCCTACTAGAGTTTCGCTTAGTTTGCTAAGTCAGGCAGTAATTACTTCAATATTAGCTTGGTTGTTTTTGGAAGAACAAATAACTTTACAAATGGTTTTAGGTGGAATCATTTTACTTTTTGGAATCCGGATTACTTTTTTTGATAAAACAATATCTTTGAAAAGACTGTTTTCCAAAAATTAAAATTCTCAGATTTAGAAAATTAAGCAAATATTCAAAAAAAATTAATAATCTGTGGCAAAAAAATTAGCGAAATTGGTGTTATTCGTGGCAAAAAACCTGAAACCTTAAACTTGAAACAAAAAAATTTATGTTACATAGAAATAAAATCCCTGCTTTAAAAGTAATCGCATTTGATGCCGATGACACTTTGTTTGTTAACGAACCTTACTTCCAGGAAACAGAACATAAATTTTGCGCCCTGATGGAAGATTATCTTTCGCATCAGGGAATCTCGCAGGAGTTATTTAAAATTGAAATAGACAACTTGCCTCTGTACGGCTACGGAATCAAAGGGTATATTTTATCTATGATTGAAGCAGCAATGAAAATTTCTAACAATACCATTCCGGTTGAAGTCATTGAAAAAATCATCCAATACGGAAAAGAACTGCTGGAAAAACCAATCGAACTTTTAGACGGAATCGAAGAAACCCTTCAGGCTTTGCACGGAAAATATAAACTGGTCGTAGCTACAAAAGGCGATTTAAAAGACCAGCACAGCAAATTACACCGTTCAGGACTTGGGCATTATTTTCACCATATCGAAGTAATGTCAGACAAACAGGAAATTGATTATGAAAAATTGCTAGGGCGTTTAGATATTCAGGCGCATGAGTTTTTAATGATCGGAAACTCTTTAAAATCAGATGTATTACCGGTTTTAGGAATTGGCGGATATGCCGTTCACATTCCGTTTCATACCACTTGGGAACATGAAAAAATCAATCACAAGGTAGAACACGAACATTTTAGCTCATTCGAAAAAATAACAGAAGTTGTTCCTAATTTAGTATAATGAAAAACCTTTTAGATTTAGAAAACTGGAATAGAAAAGAGCATTTTGAACATTTCAGTAAAATGGAAGAACCCTTTTTTGGCGTTACTGTCGAAATTGATTGTACAAAAGCTTATCAAACCGCTAAAAACCTAAAAGCTTCTTTTTTTATCTTTTACCTGCATAAAACTCTGGTAGCGGTAAATTCGGTTGAAAATTTTAAATACCGAATTGCTGAAAATCAGATTTACATTCATGATCGTGTAGATGCATCGGCTACTATTGGCCGTAAAGATGGTACTTTTGGGTTTTCATTAATTGAATATAATCCTGATTTTAAGATTTTTGAAAAGAATGCTCATGCAGAAATTGATCGGATCCAAAATACCACCGGACTTTTTACAAGATCGTTTGATGATGATAATGTGATTCACTTTTCGGCAATTCCATGGTTAAATTTTACTTCGATTTCGCACGCACGAAGTTATTCTTATCCAGACAGCTGCCCTAAAATTTCTTTTGGAAAAATGATGACTTCATCAACCGAAAAAAAAACCATGGCAATGTCTGTACATGTTCACCACGGATTAATGGACGGCTTGCATGTAGGTCAGTTTGCTGATCTTTTTCAGGAAGTAATGAACAAATAGCAACAAACTGATAAACAAATATTTGGAATGATTTTTGACCGCAGAAACATATGAAAAAACTGTTACTCCTTCTATGTGTTTTTTATAACACTGTCATGCTAAGTCAGACAGTATTAAATTCTTTTGCCTTAAATTTAAACAGACCTTTAGAAAATGGTCAGGTCCTGAATACTGAAGATGTAAAAACCAATGATATTTATGTTTTTGCAGCCGATGATAAATTCATCAATATTTTAAAATACAATAAATCACTGTTTTTAAAGTACCAGTTTACAGATTCTATAAAACTGGCAGAAAACAGATCTTTAATAGGACATAGTATCAGCGATGACGGAAATCCGCTGCTTTACTGGGCAACCAATAATTTAAGAAACATCAGAATCATTAAATATTTTCCTGAAACCAAAACTTCAAGGGCTTTAAATTTTGATTTGCCTACAACTACTGAATACATTATAACCACTTTCCAAAAAAACAATATGTTTTATATACTGTGTAAGGAAACAAATCAACAGCGTCTGCTACTTTATGAGTTTAATAACGGAAAAGCTGAAGTGAAAATGTTCGATTTATCCGGAATACTGTTTCAGAATGATAAAGGACAAAATTTGGCTTTCAATACCGTTATCCGATATTATCCTATTGAAAAAATGGATCCTGATAGTTTTAATACTTTAGACAAAACAGTTCATAAAACCAAAATGTATATCTCAGAGGGTCATATCTTTTTGAGTTTTGATTACAGCCTGAAAAAAACCCAGGTTTTAGATCTTGACCTGACCACCACAAATATTACCGAGAAAAACTTTATTCAGCCCGTATCTGACAAGGAATCCAGATCCTCTAATTCTTTCATTTACGAAAACAAAATCCTTCAAATCAAAACTTCTAAAGAGGAATTTTTATTCAACATCAAAGATTTTGATTCAGAAAAAACGTTAAAAAGTATCTCTGTTTCAAAAAAAGATTCAATCCATTTTAAAAATTCGCCTTTCTTTCTACAGATAAACGATAAAAAGCCTCAACAAATAAAAACGACCGAGAAATTTTTAAAACAGCTTTCTACATTAAACGCAGGAATAACCGTTTTTAAAAACCACAAAAACACCTCCGTCTCTTTTGGTGGATTTGCAGAATATCAGATTTCAGGTTACGATTACATACAAGGCAACTTATTGGCAGATTTTTTTGATAATGGATATGGCGGTTATTCGGAGTACCAAAGTAAAATGGCCTATTTTGACGCGATGCTTAATCAGGATTTAGAATTTGTAAACAGCAAACAATCAGAACCTTTGGCTATTGATAATGTTTTTTATTATTTAAGTACCAATAAAAATATTTCGCTGCAAAATATTATTAAACTAAAAGAGTATTACATTTTAGGCTATTACGATATGGCTTCAAAACAATACATCATGCGTAAATTTACGGATGGGTTTTATTATGAAGAAAGAAATCCGATCATCAACAGGGCCTTTCTTTCAAAACCTTACCAGTTTGAGGATCTTAAATTTTCTAAGGATTAATCTGAATGTTCTTAGTTTTGGATCTCCCAAAAAATGGTTTTGAATTATTTTCATTAATTTTACAAAAAAGACACGTATTATGCTATCAAAAAATATTGAAACGGCTTTAAATAAGCAAATCCGAATAGAAGCAGAATCTTCACAAACCTACCTCTCGATGGCTTGCTGGGCCGAAGTACACGGATTAGAAGGAATTGCCCAGTTTATGTATACCCAGTCTGATGAAGAACGTGCACACATGCTTAAACTGGTAAAATATGTTAACGAACGTGGCGGACACGCTCAGGTTACTGATCTAAAAGCACCCAGAATTTCCTATTCCACATTTAAAGAGATGTTTGAGGAACTTTACAATCACGAACTTTTTGTTTCACAATCGATCAATGAACTGGTACACATCACTTTTGAAGAGAAAGATTATGCTACACACAATTTCTTACAATGGTATGTTTCTGAACAAATTGAAGAAGAAGCTACAGCTAAATCTATTTTGGACAAAATCAACTTAATTGGTGAAGATAAGGGCGGACTTTACTTGTTTGATCGTGATATTCAGCAGTTAACTGTTACAAGCTCAATTGCTATTAATCCAAAATAAAAAAGTTAAAGTTTATTTAGAATGCATAAGAATAATATTTTCTGTTTATATTTGTCCTGTTTTTAATACAGAGGAAAATTGAGCAAGAAAGAAAAAGACAAGGACAAAAAAAAGGATAAAAAGAAAAAAAAGAATAAAGATATCCTTGATAAACTTAAGAAGATTGAAAACTGTAAATCTTCTTGCTGTGAGAAATATAAAAAAAGTGAAAAGAAACGCTGCTCACGCTGTCCTATGTTTGATTTATTAAAAAAGACTGCTTAGTAATACATATAAAACCCACCAAAGAAATCTGGTGGGTTTTTTAGTTTAAATTGCGGTTCCTTTCTGATTTTAAAGACACTAAAATTTATATGAAAAACCAAATCATAATTCCACAATCTGCTCTTGATTTTTTACAGCTGCTCAAAGAAAACAATAACAAACCCTGGTTTGAAGCACATAAACAGGAATATCTAACCGAATTAAGCCATATTGAAGCTTTTGCAGATGCTTTGTTACAGGAACTTTCTAAAACGGATATCCTGGAAACCAAATCTGGTAAAAAAAGTGTGTATCGAATTTACCGTGATATACGTTTTTCTAAAGACAAAACGCCTTTTAAAACTTTTTGGGGAGGCAGCTATACACGGGCAACTGCGGTCAGACGAGGCGGTTATTATTTTCATCTTGAAAAAGGAAACAGCTTTTTTGCGGGTGGGTTTTGGGGACCGAATGCAGCAGATCTAAAGAGGATTAGAACTGAATTTGCCCAGGATCCGGAAACGTTTCGGAAAATTTTAAATTCAAAATCTTTCATCAGTAATTTTGGGACTTTACAAGGAGAGCAACTCAAGACAAAACCAGCAGGCTTTGGTGTAGATCATCCGGCAATTGACCTCCTCCGTTTCAAACAATTTTTGGTAATCAAACGTTTCACGGATGAAGAAGTCTTGAACGCGCTTTTCTTAGAACAGGCTTTAGACACATTCAAAAACATGAGACCTTTTTTTGATTATATGAGCGAAGTACTGACAACTGATATAAATGGCGCTTCGATATTATAAAATTTGTTTCAAAATAAAACCCGACAGGTTTTTTAAAGCCTGTCGGGTTTAACCAACAATTGAAATCTTATTTGCTGAGCAGTAAGATTTCGTTTACCACAATTTCTGTAACGTAACGTTTCTCTCCGTTTTTATCGTCATAGCTTCTGTGTGTCAGTTTTCCTTCAACGGCGACTTCTTTTCCTTTTACTACATATTTTTCGATAATTTCGGCCGTTTTGCCCCAGGCAGTAACACGATGCCATTCGGTTTGCTCCACTTTTTCACCTTTATCATTAGTGTATTTCTCATTGGTAGCAATACTTAAATGCGCTAATTTTCTTCCGCTGTCTAATGTTTTGATTTCAGGGTCATTACCTACGTTACCGATTAATTGTACTTTGTTTTTCATGGCGTATACTATTTTTTAAAGGTTTATATAAATTGAATCGTTCGTCAAATTCAACGATGCAAAGATGTGGCGAGTCTCAAAAATTAGTCGGTTATGAACTATTTACTTTCGGTTGTAACTGTTTGTAACCGTTTGTAAATGGAAATTAATTAGTATATTTGAGTTAGTGGCTAGACCTCCGTAGAATAAGCAAATATGAAGAAAATTAAAACAATAGTATTAATGGGTATATTTTCAACACTTTTTAGTTGTAATCAATCAAATAAAGAAACTAACCTAAAAGATATAGTTGTAGTTTATGATGATGAAGATAGTTTTAAAGATATTGATTTATCAATTATAAGTGAAGAAAAAACAAAGGACAAAAATATCTATATAGCAAAAGGGCTCTATAAAGGAAAAACCGTCGGATTAAAATTTGAAATTAATACGAAGTTACCAAAAGGCTTAACAGAAAATGGACTTGATAAAAACGGCTTTATTAAAAATGCTTTGCAAATAAAATCAATCGGAAATGAAAGTGATGAGTTTTTAAAAGCAATTTCAGAAACTTATGGATTCCCAGATTATAAAAACTTTAAAAATTCTATTTCAGTTCCAACTCTCTTTTCATTGAATAAAGAAAATGTTGATTTAAACAAAAATGGAGAATATCGTTTTAAACTTTTTTTTGAAGAAGATAGTGCTGAAAATTATTGCGAAATTTTCTTTAATATTAGCACTGACAAAAAGATTATTGGATTACACGAAAAAGACGAAGAATATAGAAAATCATTAATTAAAGTATTTACCAATTAATGCCCAGCCACTAACCGCTAGTAAGCAATAGTCGGAAATTAGGCTGAATTTAATGATAGTTTTGTATTTGTAAAATAGTGATTAACCGAAATATTACGCTTACTTAACCCCGACCATCGCCTACTAGCCAAACGTTGTTCGTAATATTCTGAAAAACAATTTAAAATAAATAACAAGAAGAAGAAGTGACCAAAATTCCTACACCAACAATAATTTTATCTTCCATATTAATACTTTTACTTTTAACATCTTGTGAACGTTTTCAATAGGCAGCAATTATAAATGATTCCAATAAAAATTTAACAATAAGAATAAAATATAATTCTGACCCAAGAATTGAAATTGTAAAACTAGAGCCTAATGAACAATATGAAATAAGAAGTGGAAATATTCGTAAAAAGCCAATTTTTGAAGGAATAGAAGAAATAGAAATTTTAAAAAATGACACTTTGCTATTAAAGACAAAAAGTATGTTTTTAGATGAATTATTTTCAACAGCTCAAGATAAAGGAATTTATGAATTAAGAATTCAATAAAACCTCGCAAAACAATTTCAATAACAGATTTAGACTAATTATCGAGTAGCTTTTGTATTAGGGATGATTAAGCAAATCGAAAAATAGTAATCAATTTATTATAGATTCTCTAAGTGTTAAAACTTCAACAAAATTGTTAACCCAAATTCATGAAAAATATAATTCAAATTATTTTATTATTATTTTCCAGTTCACTACTTGCCTGTGTTTGTGATGACAATCCAATAACAGAAAAATATATAGAATCTGATTTTGTTGCTAAAATTAAAATCACAAAGAATTATGAGAATGAAGATTCGGAAGAACTTTATAAAACAGAATTTATAATTACGGAGCTTTTTAAAGGCGAAAATTTAAAAGCAATTTATGTTGCAGGGAGAAGCGATGGAGATATGGGAAGTTCCTGTTCTATATTTATTCCCGAAAATACTGAATTAATTGTTTATGCCCGAAAAAATAAGGATGGAAAATATATAATAGGAATGTGTTCAGGATTATTGTATCTCAATAAAACCAATCTTAAAAATCAAAAAAGAGAATTAGAAATATTAAAAACTTTTAAGTCAAAAAAAATAATTTTTACCGATAAGATAAATTACCGTGAAAAAAATTATAGCGAAAATAAAGATATTGGCACCGATTTAAAGCAATTTAGAGGTATTGAAACTAATAAAGAATATGGAATTTATGAAATTACTTTCGATACAAATTTGACAATTAAAGATGTTTCGGAAATTAGTGGTTTTGGAAATCAAATGGATCAAAAATTAATTGAAATTATTAAAAAAAGCAGTTGGACGAGTAATGATAACGGAATAAAAGATAAAGTTCCCGAAAATAGTAAGCTGATAATTGGAATATATTTTTATGCAAAAGAAAAAAATAGTTTGAGTTTTTTAAGTACATTTTATTTCTAAAAATAACTGGGTTTCTATAGCTGAAAGTTGTTCTTTCACGAATAAAATCTTATCTTGAGAAGACAACTCAATTCACTTTATCGCGACACTAGCGTTCAAACAAAATCACAAAAAATGCAGACAAAAATCAACAAAGTAGAATTACGAAATTTAAAATTTGAAGATTATAAAGAACTCAAAAACTCTATGGTCGAATCTTATCCGGATATGGCCAATTCGTATTGGAGAGCAAATGATATTGAAAGATTGCTTTCTATATTTCCAGAAGGTCAACTGGTAATTTTGGTAGATGGCAAAGTGGTTGGCTCTGCATTATCCCTTATTGTTGATGAAAAATTAGTAGACAAAAGGCACAATTACAGGCAGATTGTTGGAGATTACACCTTTTCTACCCATAATCCGGATGGGGAAATTTTATATGGAATTGATGTTTTTATTCATCCTAATTTCCGAGGATTACGATTGGGCAGACGTTTGTACGATGCAAGAAAAGAATTGTGCGAACAGCTGAATCTGAAAGCTATTGTTTTTGCCGGAAGGATTCCGAATTATGCGCAGCATTCTAAAAAAATGACACCAAAAAATTACATCGACAAAGTAAAACACAAAGAATTACACGATCCAGTGCTTTCATTTCAGTTGAGTAATGATTTTCACGTTTTGCGGATTATCAAAAATTATCTGGAAGGAGACGAAGAATCCAAAGAATTTGCGGTGCTTTTAGAATGGAACAATGTCTATTATGATGAAAGTCCAAAGCTGATCAATCTCGAAAAAAGTGTAATTCGTCTGGGTCTTGTACAATGGCAAATGCGTCAACTGAATAATCTGGAAGAATTTTTCGAACAGTCTGAATTTTTTATTGATGTCGTTTCTGGATATGGGAGCGATTTTGCGCTTTTTCCGGAACTTTTTATTGCGCCTCTGATGGCCGATTACAATCATTTATCAGAAGCAGAAGCCATTCGGGAACTTGCCCGCTATTCTGACCCGATCAGAAAGCGTTTTCAGGAATTGGCTATTTCATACAACATCAATATCATTACCGGTAGTATGCCTTACTTAGAAAATGGTAATTTATATAATGTTGGTTTTTTGTGCAAAAGGGATGGGATTTCTGAAATGTATACCAAAATTCACATTACTCCAAACGAAGTCGTACATTGGGGCATGAAAGGAGGATCCCAATTTAAAACTTTTGATACCGATTGCGGAAAAATAGGAATCCTGATTTGTTACGATGTTGAATTCCCGGAACTTCCAAGATTACTCGCAGATGAAGGCATGAATATTCTTTTTGTTCCTTTTTTGACCGATACACAAAATGGTTACACCCGTGTCAAACATTGTTCGCAGGCACGTGCGATAGAAAATGAATGTTATGTGGCCATTGCAGGCTGTGTTGGGAATCTTCCGAAAGTAAATAATATGGATATTCAATATGCGCAGGCGGCAGTATTTACACCCTCTGATTTTGCTTTTCCGAGCAACGGCATCAAAGCCGAAGCCACTCCAAACACAGAAATGACATTGATTGTAGATGTGGATTTGAATTTACTAAAAGAATTGCATGAGCATGGAAGTGTACATATACTGAAAGACAGGAGGACAGATTTATATGAAATAAAGAAACTGAATCCTTGAAAAAATACGCTTAAATATACACGGAAACTTGTCATTCCGTAGGAATCTCTATGCGAAAAGATTTAGCAATGTTGAGATTCCTACGGAATGACAAACGTACGGGTTATTTGTTATTAAATAAAAAACCATACCCCAATAATTAGCCCTGATAGAGTCGGTATCCTCGTAACGGAGTGAAGAGATATAGGCGAAAGCAGGAATCCATGACAACAGATACAAAACATTAATTCGCTCAAAATAAAACAAATCAAGTTGCCCTATTTTCAACTTAAAAACTAAATAATGAAAACATGCCTCGAATGCGCTGAGAAAATTGTAGGCCGGGAAGACAAAAAATTCTGCTCAGACAGCTGCCGTAATGCCTACAATAATAAAATAAACAAGGACAGCACAAATTTTATGCGGAATGTAAACAACAAGCTGCGTAAAAATTACCGAATTTTGTCTGAATTAAACACAGAAGGAAAATCTAAGACAACCAGGGAAAAAATGCTCAATAAAGGTTTTGATTTTGATTTCTTTACCAATATCTTGCAGACCAAAACAGGTAACACCTACTATTTTCTATACGATCAGGGATATCGGTCTTTGGACAATGATTATTTTATGCTCGTAAAAAAAGAAATTTAATACCACAATATGAAAAAAAATCCTACTTCAATTCTGGCTTTCTTAGGAGTCTTAGGAATTCTGGCCATCATTTATGCCTCAATGATGCCGCAGTATATCTCTAAAGATGAAGAAGCGCTTGCTGAATTCTCAACTGAACGAGCACTAAATCAGGTTCAGATTATAGCCCAAAAGCCCCATTTTGTTGGCTCAACCAATCATGAACTAGTTGCCAATTACCTTAAACTCGAACTAAACAGAATTGGTCTCGAAACCTCGGTTCAGGAAGGTTTTACCCTGAATGACAAAGGTCTTTTGGTAAAATCTAAAAATATTCTGGCCCGTATAAAAGGAACTGATAGTTCAAAAGCCCTATTGTTGCTTTCGCATTATGACAGCGCACCGCATTCTTTTTCTAAAGGAGCAAGTGATGATGCCTCGGGAGTTGCCACAATACTTGAAGGTGTTCGAGCCTTTTTATATGCCAACGAAAAACATAAAAACGACATCATAATCCTTTTTTCTGATGCTGAAGAATTAGGTTTAAATGGCGCCTCCCTATTTGTCAATAAACACCCATGGGCAAAAGATGTTGGACTTGTCTTAAATTTTGAAGCAAGAGGCTCTTCTGGCCCAAGCTACATGCTGATGGAAACCAACAAAGGAAACGAAGGACTTGTAAAAGAATTTTCGAATGCCAAAACAAAATATCCTGTTTCAAACTCCCTGATGTACAGCATATACAAAATGCTTCCAAATGACACCGATTTAACCGTTTTTAGGGAACAGGGAAACATTCAGGGTTTCAATTTTGCTTTCATCGATGGCCATTACAATTACCACACGCAGCAAGACGATATTCAGCATTTAAACAAAACTACATTAACACATCAGGGATCATATTTGATGCCGCTTTTAAAATACTTTTCTAATATTGATTTAAACTCTACTCACTCCACAGAAGACAATGTCTATTTTAATGTTCCGTTCGGATTCTTTATAAATTATCCTTTTTCATGGGTTTTCCCAATGAGCGTTATTGCTTTAGGACTGCTTGTTTTTTTTATTTTCGTTGGAAAAGTAAAACATCTCATTTCTTTCAGGGAAATTTTTAAAGGATTTGTTCCTTTGTTAGGCTCCATAATAATTGCAGGTTTGGTAACCTTTTTGGGATGGAAAATCATTCTGCAGATTTATCCGCAGTATTCTGATTTACTAAACGGCTTTACCTACAATGGGCACGCGTACATTGGAGCATTCGTAACACTTAGCATTGCGATTTGTTTTGCTTTTTACCATCATTTTTCTGAAGAAAAAATTACGATGAATCATTTCGTAGCTCCGTTATTGTTATGGATTATCATCAATATTGTTTTAGCCAATCAATTAACGGGAGCAGGCTTCCTGATTATCCCGGTGTATTTTGGAGTTCTTTTATTGGGAATTTTTGTCTTCACGCATCATTACAGCGTTGGGTTGAATTTATTATTCAGTATTCCGGCTCTGGCAATCGTAGCACCGTTTATTGTGATGTTTCCAATTGGTTTAGGTTTAAAAATCCTTTACGGAAGTGCCGTACTAACTGTTTTACTTTTCGGATTGCTGCTTCCTGTATTTGGATCTTTTGTAAGAAAGGGAATCTGGACCATGCTTTTCTTTATCCTGTCGATCAGCTTTTTTGTATATGCGGGTGTAAATTCAGATTATGAACCTGGAAAAGCAAAATCAAACAGTTTATTATACGTTTATAATGCCGACACAAATTCTGCGGTATGGACTACTTATGATACTAACCTCGACGACTGGACTAAATCATATCTTGGGAATATGAATCAAAAAGCAGTTGGTTTGAACGGTCTTCCAATAGCCAGTAAATACAACACCCCTTTTACTTACAGTGCTGTTGCTCCTAAAATAGAAGTTCCAAAGCCAACTATTTCCTTTGTAAGAGACAGTTTAATAGGAAGCAAAAGATATCTTAAAATAAAAATTACACCAAACCGTAAAGTCAACCGTTACGATATTTATGCCAATCCAAAAATGTCTTTTTATAATTTTAAAGCCAATGGCGTTTCGGCTTCCGGACAAAAAGGAAATCTTTTGGAGAGAAAGGACAGCAAAATTTTATGCTACTATGTCGTAGGAAACGAACCTCTTGTAATGGAATTCATCATCAATAAATCATCTGTTTTTGATATGGATATGATTGAAAGCTCTTTCGATTTAATGACCAATCCGTTGTTCAATATCAAACCAAGAAGCAACTGGATGATGCCAACACCTTTTGTTCTGAATGATGCTATTTTGGTTCAGCAGAAAATAAAACGATATTCACCGCCGGTAAAACCTATAGAAACTGCTCCTGTAACTGACAGTACAACCGTTAAAATAGATAGTCTGACACCTGTAATGAAAATTAAGAAAGAAGTCATCAATCAATAGTGATTTCTAAAAAGAAAAGGCAGACTTATCAAAAACAGTCTGCCTTTTTATATTTAACAGGCACATTCAATCTTAAGTCCGCCTTTCACTCCTTCTGAGCCTTCAGTTGCATATCCGTCGAGCTTCCACCACTCCAGTCCGCCAATTAATTCTTTCACTTTAAACCCGAGTCTCACCATATTTAAAGCTCCTTTTGTCGAAGCATTGCAGCCAATTCCGTCGCAATAGGTCACGTATAAAACATCTTTATCCAAATGCTGTGTGGTTTCTAAATTCATATCCCGATGAGGAATATTAATTGCGTTCGGAATATGTTCTTTCTCATATCCAAAAGTTCTTCGGGCATCGATTACAACTATTTTCTCACCATTGTTCAGGGCTTCAAATAAATCTGAGGGATCCATTTCAAAGGCCAGCTTATTTTCGTAATGCTTAATTTGTGCTTCCATTATTTTAGTATATTAAAGTTTTTGTTTTTCAAAATTAGAATGGTTTACATTCTTATAAAAACGAAAAGAATTCATGCAGAACATTACTTTTTTTCATACAAAATCCAATCTAAAATTTTGTTTCTTTGTTTATAAATCAATGGGAAATGGAAATACGCCACTTAAAACTGATAAAAGCAATTGTTGAAGAAGGAAGCATTACCAAAGCTATCGACAAACTTCATTTGACACAATCGGCATTGAGTCATCAGCTGAAGGAAGCAGAATATCAATTGGGAACTGCCATTTTTCTTCGAACCAATAAAAAACTGGTTTTGACCAAAGCCGGCGAAAAAATCTACGATCTCGCCAACGAAATCCTGAACAAACTCACAGAAACCGAAAACCAAATCAAACAGATGGTTTATGGTGAACATGGCGAAATCAGGATCAGTACAGAGTGCTTTTCAAGTTATCACTGGCTTCCATCGGTTTTGAAGCAGTTTCATCTTTTGTATCCGAATGTGGAGCTGAAAATAGTGATTGAAGCAACTCATATTCCGTTGCAGAAACTTTTGGACAACACCATTGATATCGCCATTATAAGTGATCCGATTAAAGACAGCAATATAAAATACACCGAACTTTTTCAGGATGAAGTGATGATGGTCGTTTCTGAAAATCATACCTGGGCAGATAAAAAGTACGTTGTTGCAGAAGATTTCATCAATGAACATCTGATTATTCATTCGCTGCCGATGGAAACCGTTACCATTCATCAGTTTCTTTTGGCTCCAGCCAAAGTGACTCCGAAGAAAATAACCCCAATGCCTTTAACAGAAGCGTCTTTGGAAATGGTAAAAGCCGATATGGGGGTGATGTCAATGGCAAAATGGGCCGTTCAGCCTCACTTGAAATCCAGTCCGATCAAAGCAATTAAAGTTGGGAAAAATGGCTTAAAGAGAAAACACTTTATCGCCACAAGAGCGAATGAACATTATCCGGACTATTTCAATCATTTTATCAGCTTTCTACAAACCGAAATCAACCTCCAATGGAATATTCAATAAGAAACTGTGAAATAAACGATCTGCCAAAATTAGTTGTTCTCTGTCAAAAACATGCAGAATTCGAGAAAGCCGATTATGATCCTGAAGGAAAAGAAGAAGGCTTGAAAAAAGAACTTTTTAATGAAAATCCTAAATTGTTTTGCTTAGTTGTTGCTGCAAAACAAACAATCGTTGGTTATGTATCCTATACTTTTGATTTTTCAACCTGGGATGCTTCGACATTTCTGTACATGGATTGCCTGTTTCTCGAAGAAGAAGTCCGAAGTTTCGGAATTGGCGAAATTTTAATCGAACAATTAAAAGAAATCGCAATCAAAAATAAATGTGTAAATATTCAGTGGCAAACACCGGAATTCAACACAAGAGCCATTAAATTTTACAATCGAATGGGCGCAAAAGGAAAAGATAAAGTGAGATTTACTTTAACTTTGTGAAAAATTTAATTTCGCAAAGACGCAAAGTTTTTTCACAATCTTTGCCACTTTGCGAGATTATTAATTAAATCTCAAAAAATGACAAAAATAAGCATATTAGGCTGTGGATGGCTCGGACTTCCTCTGGCAAAAAGACTAATCGAAAAAGGAAATTCAGTAAACGGATCCACAACTTCAGAAAACAAACTTCCGATTTTAAAGGATGCGGGAATAAATCCGTTTTTAGTTACGCTTGAAAGCGAAAGTGTTTCTGAAAACATCAATGCTTTTTTAGCGGAAAGCGAAGTCCTGATTATTGATATTCCACCAAAACTGAGAGCGGTCAATCCGGATTCTGAAAAGAAAGTTTTTGTCGAAAAAATCAAAAACCTGATTCCGTTTGTAGAGAAATCATCAGTCAAAAAAGTGCTTTTTATAAGTTCAACTTCGGTTTATGGAGATGAAAATGATTTGATAACAGAAGAAACAACTCCAAATCCCGAAACTGAAAGTGGCAAACAATTGCTTTTGGCAGAGGAAATGCTGCAGAAAAATCAAAATTTTAAAACCACTATTCTGCGTTTTGGCGGATTAATTGGTAAAGATCGTCATCCTGTTACTTCGTTATCAGGAAAAGAAAACTTAGCAAATGCAGATGCTCCCGTAAACCTGATTCATCAAAACGATTGCATCAACATCATCGAAGAAATTATAAACCAATCAAAATGGAATGAAGTCTTTAATGCATCAGCACCTTTTCATCCAACCAGAAAGGATTATTACACAGAAAAAGCAAAAGAACAAAACCTAATTTTGCCAAATTTCAGCGCTGAAAAATCGAATAGTAGAAAGGTTATTTCAAGCAAGAAAATTGAAACCGTTTTGGATTATCAATTTAAACTGGAAAATTATTGAACCGTATAAGTTATATAAGTTCATATAAAGCAAATTTGCATAAAGCTTAACTGAACTTATATAACTTATATGGTTAAAAAAACATTTACGAACTTTGTGTTTAAACTAAATTCATGGAAACAGTTTATATCAATTCGCCTCTCGGTATCACCAAAATTATTGGTGATACAAATGGTATTTCAGTAATTTCTGTTTCTGATGTTGGTACAAATGAAATCTCAGAGACAATTCCCGAAGTTTTAAAAGATGCTGTTTCACAGTTAGACGAATATTTCAAAGGAAAAAGAACTGATTTCAATTTAAAACTAAACCCAAAAGGAACCGAATTTCAACAGAAAGTCTGGAAAGCTTTACTCGAGATTCCATACGGAAAAACAGTAAGCTACATGGATCAGACTAAAAAACTCGGAGATATAAAAGCGATTCGGGCTGTAGCATCTGCAAATGGCAAAAATCCGCTTTGGATTGTCGTTCCATGTCATCGGGTTATTGGCACTAACGGCTCCCTTACGGGTTACGCCGGAGAAATATGGCGCAAAAAATGGCTTTTGGAACATGAAAGCCCGACTGCACAGCAAAGTTTGTTTTAGTTTGCCACGAATTTCACTAATTTGCACGAATTAAAAAAATCCTAAATTAAAATTCACCGATAATTTATTGTATTACAATTCTTATATTATAATCAAATTAGTGTACATTTATTTTAAAAAAGAATTAGCGTAAATTCGTGAAATTCGCGGCAAAAAACATTATGATTGAAAAAATAAACCTCAACAACATTTTATTTCTTGATATAGAAACTGTTCCTGAAGAAGAAAACTTCAATTCGCTCGATCCGGAAATGCAGTCCCTTTGGGATTTAAAAACGCAATACCAACGAAAAGAAGAATTTACCCCTGAAGAATTTTACGATCGTGCCGGAATCTGGGCAGAGTTTGGAAAGATTATTTGTATTTCGGTTGGATATTTTACAATCAAAGGAGATATTCGGAATTTCAGGGTAACTTCTTTTTTTGGAGAAGAAAAAAAAATCCTGAAAGACTTTAATAATCTGCTGAACAATCATTTCAATCAGCCACAGCATCTTTTATGCGGACACAATGCTAAAGAATTTGATATACCATTTCTCGCACGCCGAATGATTATCAACCAGATTGCAATTCCGGACAAACTGAATTTATTCGGTAAAAAACCATGGGAAATTCCGCATCTGGATACTTTAGAATTATGGAAGTTTGGTGATTACAAACACTTTACTTCTTTAAAATTACTAACCAAAATTCTTGGTGTTCCTTCTCCAAAAGGCGATATCGACGGAAGTCAGGTAGCACATGTCTATTATGTAGAAAAAGACATTGACCGGATTGTAACCTATTGTGAAAAAGATACGATTGCTGTCGCACAGATTTTCCTTCGTTTACGGCGTGAAGATTTATTGATTGAGGAAGAAATTATTCATGTATAGTTTATTTTGAGTTACTAAGGTTTTGAAACGCAAAATTTAAATGAACTTACATAACTTACATGGTTAAAAAAAACGTTTCAAATGACACACTACGAAATTTCAAATCTTAGGCTTGCTTCCCAAAAATTGCACAAAACCAATGCTTGTTCGCCAGAGGAAATTGTCAGGCATCTTGGTGCCATGCAGGCTCAGGATTATGCAATGGCTAAATGGGCGATTTGTTCCCGATGTGATGCTACTGAAAAAGAAATCGATGAAGCCATTAATTCCGGAAAAATAATCCGTACCCATATTTTACGTCCAACCTGGCATTTGGTTGCTGCCGAAGATATTTACTGGATGCTTGATCTTTCCGGACCACAGGTCAAACGCATTATTCTTGCCGAAACGAAAAAATATGGCTGTGACGAAAAAGAATTTGGCAAGATCAACTCAGAAATAGAAAAAATACTGGCCGGAAACAATCATTTAACCCGGGAAGAAATCATAAATGAATTGAATGTCAAAAAGTTTTCAGGCGATTATAAATTAAGTCCTGTTCTGATCATGATGTATGCAGAATTAGATGGTTTAGTCTGCAATGGCAAAATGAAAGGCAAAAAAATGACGTATGCCTTACTGGAAGAAAGGGCTCCTAAACCAAAAAGCAAATTAACCAAAGAAGAAGCTTTAGCTAAACTTGCAAAACGTTATTTTAAAAGCCGTGGTCCGGCAACAGTCGCCGATTTTTCACACTGGTCCGGTTTTTCTGCAACAATTTGCAAATCCACTATTAATGCAATTTCATTGCAATTGAACAGCATCACTATTGATAATCAGCAATTTTGGTTCGGAAAAGATCACCCTAATCCAGATAATTTCCCCGAAAGCGTACATTTTCTCGCAGCCTTCGATGAGTATTTAATCTCGTATAAAAACCGCGAATCTTCCATTTTATTAGAGCATCAACCAAAAGCTTTTACCAAAAACGGCATTTTTAAACCTACAATTGTAGAAAACGGAAAAGTAATCGGAACCTGGAAAAGAACCATCAAAAAAGATCACGTCAAAATTGAAACCGACTTTTTTAATCAAACCGAAATGAGCAAAAAGCAACTACTTTTTGAAGGATTAAAATCTTTTGAAAATTATCTGGAAACGAAAATTTTTATTGAACAAAATTCATAATGATTGAAGTAACTTACTTGTTTTAACTGCGAAACTACTTTTGTAATGCTCTTTTATAATGAATACAATTGTTAAGATTTAACTCTTTCAGAATGGTTTGTTATATTTGAATTAAAATAGTAAAGCTTTTAATTATATTATATCCTAACGAACTACTTACAAAAATAAATACTAAATGAAAAAATCAATAATTGCATTTTTATTCCTCTTTACTAATATCTACACTATGACCGCTCAGGAAGATCCTTATTTATGGCTGGAAGAAGTTGACGGAAAAAAAGCATTGGATTTTGTTGAAAAAGAAAACAAAGCCACGTTAGACGTTCTTACTAATCAAAGTGAATATCAGGATATCTACACTAAAAGTCTTGCTGTTTTAAACGATACAGATAAGATCGCTTACCCAGGAGTTTTTGGGGATTATATTTATAATTTTTGGCAAGATAGCGAGCATGTTAGAGGGATTTGGCGCAGAACAACAAAGAAAAGCTACTATACTAAAAATCCTGTATGGGAAACGCTTTTAGACATTGATGCTTTGAGCAAACAAGATAATATTAAATGGGTTTATAAGGGTGCGCAAGGTTTGTATCCAAAGTATGACCGCTTCTTAGTAAGCCTTTCTAATGGAGGTGGTGATGCTGTTGAGGTTAAAGAATTCGATGCAGTTACCAAGAAATTTATTCCAAATGGATTTTCACTTCCAGAATCTAAAAATAGTGTCAGTTACTTTGATGCAAATACTTTAATTGTCGGAACCGATTTTGGCGAAGGAAGCATGACCTCTTCTGGTTATCCAAGAGTTGTTAAATTATGGAAAAGAGGAACCAAATTATCTGAAGCAAAAACAATATTTGAAGGAGATGTTGCCGATGTTTCGGATAATGGATACTTAATTCGGGATGGTGAAAAGAGTTATCTTTTTATTGGAAAAGGAGAAACATTTTACACCTCAAAATCTTTTGTAATGGTTAACGATAAATTGGTAAAACTGGATATTCCTGATGATGCTAATTTTAGCGCAATATTAAATAATCAGGCAATAATCAATTTAAAATCAGACTGGACAGTTAATGGTAAGACCTTCAGGCAAGGTTCTGCTATCAGCCTCAATTTTACTTCATTATTAAAAGGAGAAAAAGACTTGCAGCTTATTTATGAACCGGATGCTTACAGTAGCATTTCGGAAATTTCAAGTACCAAAAACTTTTTGTTACTGAACATTTTAAACAATGTAAAAAGTGAGCTTTATTCTTATTCTTACACAGATGGTACATGGAAAAGAGCCAAAACCAATGCTCCTGAATATGGAACAATCGAAATCGTGGCAACTGATGAATTTAGTGATGACTACTATTTTAATTATCAAAACTTCCTCACTCCTACTTCTTTATTTAGTGCTAATGCAAAAAACAATACAGTTCAAAAGGTAAAATCCCTTTCTGCATATTTTGATGGTAGCAAGTATAAAGTGGAACAATTTAAAATGAAATCGAAAGATGGTGAAATGATTCCATATTTTGTGATTGCGGGAAAAAATATTAAATATGACGGAAATAATCCAACTCTACTAAACGCTTATGGTGGATTTGAAGTTTCAGAACAACCTTTTTATTCTGGCGTTATCGGTCAAGCCTGGTTAGACAAAGGAGGCGTTTTTGTATTAGCAAACATTCGGGGTGGTGGAGAATTTGGACCAAAATGGCATCAGGCAGGATTGAAAGAAAAAAGGCAAAACATTTACAATGATTTTCATGGAATTGCCGAAGATTTAATTGCAAAAAAAATTACATCCAGTAAACATTTAGGCATTATGGGAGGCAGTAATGGTGGATTACTTATGGGAGTTGCCTTTACCCAGCGTCCTGATTTATACAATGCAGTTGTATGTCAGGTTCCGTTGTTAGATATGAAACGTTATAACAAATTACTAGCCGGAGCAAGCTGGATGGGTGAATATGGAGACCCTGACACTAGTGATTGGGATTTTATTAAAAAGTATTCACCTTATCAAAACGTAAATAAAGACACAAAATATCCCGAAGTATTTTTTATGACTTCTACCAGAGATGATCGTGTTCATCCTGGTCATGCGAGAAAAATGGCTGCTAAAATGATTGATATGGGTAATAAAATTTACTATTACGAAAATACTGAAGGCGGACATGGCGGCTCTTCAACCAACGAGCAAAGAGCTAAATTTTATGCTTTATATTATTCTTATTTATGGAAAAAATTAAAAGTATAATCCATATTAACGAATAGAAAACATTTACCGCAGATTGTCAGATTATTTAATTTAAAATCTACTAATCTGCGGTTTATTATTTTCTTTTAAAATAATTACATTTACAAAAAAATATAATTTATGGTATTAAGCAGATTTTGGTTGACGATTTTTATTTCTTCAATTGTCTTTATTGTGGTGAGTTTATTTACTGCGAATACTTATACGATTGATTCTGTTTTGAATGGAAAGAAAGATGATCCCATTTTGGTTTCTGAAAAATACATTGAACAACTTCCTGCTTTCATCAAAGACAGTATTAAAACTGCTCCGGACCATACCATGATTGTAAATCGTGATACGCTAAATGCCGACACGACTTATGTTTACAAAAACAAAACTGTAAAAATCTACAGCGGTCTTCAAAAATCAGATGGTTTATTACCAACCTGTAAAAGCACATTGCTTGACTTAATTCTTCCATTGATTGCTTATCTGGCTTTCTTCTGCGGATTAATGGAACTCCTAATCGTTTCAGGAGCTTCAGGAAATTTAGCTAAGGTGCTGAGTCCGGTATTTGTAAAAGTATTTCCGAGTATTCCTAAAAATCACCCTTCGATATCGTATATGACCTTAAACTTTGCTGCAAATTTCTTAGGACTAGATTCCGCAGCAACACCATTCGGCCTCAAGGCCATGGAAAGTTTACAGGAAATAAACCCCGAAAAAGATAAAGCGAGTGATGCACAAATTATGTTTATGTGCCTTCACGCTTCGGGTTTAACTTTGATTGCGACTTCGATAATTGGGTATCGTGCTGCAGCCAACGCCAGCAATCCTGCTGATGTAATGCTGCCTTGTATTATTACATCATTTATCGGAACAATCGCTGCTTTCCTTATTGTAGGTGTGAAACAAAAAATCAATTTTAAAAGTGCTTCGCTGCTTATTGGCTTGATGACTTTAATTGCGGCTATTATTGGATTATTGATGTATGTGAACCATTTGGATTTAATCGGGAAAAACTATTTCACTTCTAACCTTTCTGGATTAATATTAATTGCAATAATCGCTTTCACTCTGATCTTTTCATTTATCCATGAAAAAAAATTCAAAGAAGCCGAAACGACTGTTTTTGACACTTTTGTAATAGGAGCTAATAACGGCGTTAAAACCGGAGTTACGATCTTTCCTTACGTTTTAGGGATGTTAGTTGCCATTTCGTTATTCAGAAATAGCGGTTTGTTCGAAATTATCAGTGATGCCATTGGATTTATCTTTTCGAATATGGGCGTGAGCAAAGAAATCACGAATGCCTTGCCTGTAGCCATGTTGCGCCCTTTCAGCTCTGCAGGATCACGTGGATTTTTAATTGATTCGATGAATACTTTTGGCGCCGATTCTTTAACTGCCAGATTGAGCAGTATTTTCCAGTGCAGTGCCGAAAGTACGTTTTATGTAATCGCGGTTTACTTTGGATCGGTAAATATCAAAAATACACGCTATGCTCTTGGTACAATGCTTTTGGTGGATTTGATTTGTGTCATTACGGCAATTTTTGTGGCAACTTGGTTTTTTTAAAATTTGACGATTTTAAATATGAAAATTAAATATCTTTTTATTTTTATCCTTTTAGCAAGCTGTCAAAAAGAACAGAAAAAAAATCTGATTTCAGATGTAAATCCTTCTGAAACAACAGAAATTCCTTCCATTTCAGATAAAAGAGAAACCGAAGAAAAAACATTACGAACAGATACCATTTTTCTTTCAAATGAAAAAAATGCCGAATTCACTCATATTCTGGCAAATTTGACAGAACTGAAAGCAGATAAAGACAGTATTTTAACCTCTAAATTCAGGCTTGATTTTTATAAGGATAAAACCAAAATCGCCTCTTCCAGAATCACAATTACCAATTACGAAAAAGGTGCTGAATGGGGCGGTTCATCCAGTTTAACAAATTTATCAGGAAAAAATTCTTCTTTTATACAAATCGGTTTTGGGTATCCTGCCTGCGGATATACACATGAAAATTATTTGTACTATCTGAAAAATCACGATTTACAGCTTGTTCATCAATGGCAGTCAATGTCAGACAGCGGTTGGGGAACGTGGACAGAATTTGTAAGCGAAGCATCAGGAAACGACCCTGAAAGTTTTTATTGCAAAACGGTTTCATTTGAACCCGGTGATGATGATAATGAAGATTCCGGAATTGTTAGTTATTCTGATTCTATTTCTTTTTCACTAAAAGGAACGCAATGGAAAAAGAAACTTCTTTCAGCAAAAGACAAACCTTATTTTGAAAAAAAGATGACCTTCAATGAGTTTCATAATCAACAATAAAGTTGCTAAACGTATATAATTCAAATTCTTTCTTAGGTAAATAATTTTTAACTTTGCCAAAAACCTAAGAAATGATTGATTTTATATACCAGGATCCTTATCCTATCTTAAAAGATGAGACACAATACCGCAAAATTTCTTCAGATTTTGTAAAAGTAGAACAATTTGGAGAACGTGAAGTTTTAACCGTTGATCCAAAAGGATTAGAATTATTAGCCGAAGAAGCCTTGACAGATGTTTCGTTTATGCTGAGAACAACACATTTGCAAAAATTAAAAAACATTCTGGATGATCCGGAAGCGACCGACAATGATCGTTTTGTGGCTTACAATTTACTTCAAAATGCTTCGGTTGCTGCAGAAGGACAATTACCAAGCTGTCAGGATACCGGAACTGCAATCGTGATGGCCAAAAAAGGTGAAAACATCTTTACCGGTGTTGACGATGCTGAATGGTTAAGTAAAGGAATTTTCAATACGTACCAAAAACGCAATTTAAGATATTCGCAGATTGTGCCAATTTCGATGTTTGAAGAAAAGAATTCAGGTTCGAATCTTCCGGCACAAATTGATATTTATGCTAAAAAAGGAACTTCATATGAATTTCTATTCATGGCAAAAGGAGGCGGATCTGCCAACAAAACCTATTTATACCAACAAACAAAATCATTATTAAACGATAAATCGCTGGATGCTTTCATTCGTGCAAAAATCAAAGATTTAGGAACTTCAGCCTGCCCTCCTTATCATTTGGCTTTGGTCATTGGCGGAACTTCTGCGGAAGCAAATCTGGCTACAGTTAAAAAAGCATCTGCAGGTTATTTCGACAATCTCCCTACTACAGGAAACATGTCAGGTCAGGCATTCCGTGATTTAGAATGGGAAGAACGTGTTCAGAAAATCTGTCAGGAGAGCGAAATCGGGGCTCAGTTTGGCGGAAAATATTTTACGCATGATGTTCGTGTCATCCGTTTGCCTCGTCACGCTGCTTCCTGTCCGGTTGGATTAGGGGTTTCGTGTTCTGCTGACCGAAACATCAAAGGAAAAATCACCAAAGACGGAATCTTCGTTGAACAATTAGAAGTAAATCCTAAACAATTTTTACCGGAAACCGCACCGCATCTGGAAGCTCCGGTTGAAATTGATTTAGATCAGCCAATGGCAGATATTTTAGCAAAATTATCCCAATATCCAATCAAAACCCGTTTGAAATTAAACGGAACTGTTATTGTAGCCCGTGATATTGCACATGCAAAAATTAAAGAATTATTGGATGCCGGAAAACCAATGCCGGAATACTTTAAAAATCACCCTGTGTACTACGCCGGACCTGCAAAAACTCCTGAAGGAATGGCTTCGGGAAGTTTTGGACCAACAACTGCAGGACGTATGGACGTTTATGTGGATGAATTCCAAAAACATGGCGGAAGTATGATCATGCTCGCAAAAGGAAACCGAACCAAACAAGTTACAGATGCCTGCAAAAAATATGGCGGATTCTATTTGGGTTCTATCGGAGGCCCTGCCGCTATTCTGGCTCAGGACAATATCCTGAAAGTTGAAGTCGTTGATTTTGAAGAATTAGGAATGGAAGCCGTTCGAAAAATTACCGTAAAAGATTTCCCTGCTTTTATCATTACAGATGATAAAGGGAATGACTTTTTTGAGAATTTGTAACTTTTGAAATAATTTAAAATACCGTAAATTCATCTTTTTAATTTTTGAATTTACGGTATTTTCATTTTTAGAACTATGAATCAATTACTTACTATATTTAATTCTGTCCTCCCTATTTCAGAAGAAGAACAAAACTTCATGAAACAGCACTTGTTTATTGAAACATTGAAAAAAGGAGAAAAATACTGTGAACAGGACAAAGTCTGTAGAAAAATTGGTTTTGTTCTCGAAGGTGTTTTAAGAGTCGTTAAAACAGATTCAGACGGAAATGAATTCATCCCCTACTTTACAAGCGAAGGTCATTTTGCAGTAGCAATGGAAAGTTTTACCGATAAAGTTCCTTCTGATGAATCGGTTGAAGCCTTAACAAACTGCTCTGTGGCGACTATAACCAGTGAGGCTTTTGGCTTATTTGAAAAAGAAGTCACTAATTTCTCAAAAATAGTGCATCAGCTAAAAGAGAAAGCATTTATCGAAAAATTCAAAATGAAAAGTGAAATGCTGGTCGATGATGCCGAAACCAAATACGCCAAACTCCTAATCAGACAACCTTCCATCATTCAGCGTGTTCCTCAAAAACAGATTGCATTATTTCTGGGCATAACGCCACATACGTTAAGCAGACTAAGGGCAAAAGTTTGATTTCTTGCCTTATGTCAACTTTTTTGTTTTTTCTTCACTCTACTTTTGCTCCTGTAAAACAGTAAAGAAATGAGCAAAGTAAAAAATAAGGTAACTGTTGTTACCGGAGCATCAAAAGGAATTGGTGCCGAAATTGCATTGGAAATGGCAAAGGAAGGCGCAAAAGTTGTTGTAAATTATTTATCTGATAAAAATGCTGCTGAAGCTTTATCGACAGCCATTATTGAAAATGGAGGTACATCCATAACCATTCGGGCAGACGTGACCAAAAGTAAAGATGTCCAAAGATTATTTGAAGAAACCCATAGAAATTTCGGAAAAGTGGATACCTTGATCAATAATGCAGGTATTTACAAATTTGAACCTTTGGAAATGGTTACCGAAGAAGAATTTCGCCGTCAGTTCGACAGTAATGTTCTGGGAACAATTTTACCAATTCAGGAAGCTTTGAAATACTTTAATGAAAATGGCGGGAGCATTGTTAATATCAGTTCGGTTGCCAGCATAAAAGCCACTCCCTTCACGGTATTATATTCTGCCACAAAAAGCGCTGTTGATTCAATTACCAGAACATTATCAAAAGAATTAAGCGGAAAAAAAATCAGGGTCAATTCCATTTTACCGGGTCCGACTGAAACGGATGGAAATCGTGTTTTAGGAACCGAAATGGAATCCTATATTGTGGCTAATACTCCATTGGGAAGAATTGGACAGCCAAAAGACATTTCAAAACTTTCTGTTTTTCTAGCTTCTGATGATGCTTCCTGGATTACAGGACAAAAAATAAGTGTTTCTGGGGGATTTGATTGATTTCAAATTTTTGACTTTCATTTATCTAAGAAATGATTTTTTTAGCATTACAAAAATTGGAATCTAAGGTTTTTAATAATAAAACCGCAATAATAGACTGCACCCAAAAGTTTAGACAAATTTATAATTAATTTTGATAATGATGAGCTCGATATTGTATCGGGCTCATTTTGTTTAAATTTGACTTGATTCTTTCTCTATTGTAATAGATAATATAATTTTCGATATCTTGTTTTAATTGACTTATAGAACTGTACTTTTTAAGGTAAAACAATTCGGATTTTAATATCCCGAAGAAGTTTTCTATAATCGCATTATCCAGACAATTCCCTTTTCTGGACATACTCTGTACGATTCCTTTTTTTTCAATAAATGCTGGTATTGTTTCATTTGGTATTGCCAGCCTTGATCAGAATGTAAGGTCAAATTAGTATTGTTTGGTATTTTCTTAAATGCTTTTTTTAACATCACGACCACTTGACTAAATACGGGTCGTTCCGCTAGCTCATAACTGATAATTTCTTGGTTGAATAAGTCTATAATAGGCGATAAATATAGTTTTTTTCCTGATACATTAAACTCGGTTATGTCGGTTGCCCATTTTTTATTTGGAGCTTCTGATTTAAAATTGCGTTCCAAAATATTAGGTGCGATTTTGCCCTGTTCCCCTTTATATGATTTATATTTCTTTATTCTAATAATGCTTTTTAGCCCTAATAGCTTCATCAATCTGAAAACTGTTTTATGATTGATAGTTATCCCTTTATTGTTCAATTCGTCGGTAATTCTTCTATAGCCATAACGACCTTTGTGCTTGTGATAAATGGATTTTATAAATTCTTTTATGATTTGATACTTATCCACAGATTTGTTTTGTTTTTCATAGTAGTAAAAACTGCTACGTGCCATATTAGTACGATTCAAAAGTAAATCTAAATCATATAAATGCCTTAATTCCATTATGGCTTGCGCTTTTTGGCTGCTTCTTCGGCTTGAATTAAGGCTTGTAGCTTTTTTAGCAAATCGTTCTCACAGCGCAGGGCTTCAATTTCCAAGAGAAGTTCTTCTTCCCTGGATAATGGCTTGTCTGATTTGCGTTTTTTACGTTTGAAATTGCTCATAGATTTGGGCCTGCCTTTGGGTTTTGGTTGTAATGCTTCAACTCCAAAGTTAGCAAAATCTTTTTGCCATTTTAACAGAATAGCTGCATCGGCAATATTAAACTTCACCGAGGTCTCGCGTAAGGAAAGTGATTCTTTTTTAATGGCTTTTAGAACCTTTAACTTAAAATCAACCGTATAATTATGATTCCTTCTAGGTAATAAGCCGTCTTTGCCGTATGCTTTATAAAAAGCTACCCATTTACGGATATTGGACTCGTCCAAACCCTTCAATCTTGAAACATACACGTTCGAATAATGTTTCTTTAAAACTAATTCTACACATTCTAACTTAAATGCATAATTGAATTTTACTTTTCTGTTCATAAAAAATGCCCCAAATAGTGTCTAACTTTTTGGGGCATGTTCATAAGTCGGTTTTATTATTAAAGTATAGTGTTATTGAAGTTATCAATAAAATGCTATCAGAGTGAAATAATTTAAAACTTATAGCTTAGTTATTTAGCATTTTTGATAGAATCAATTTATTCAAGTCAAACCAACGTTCATCATCACTGATAGGGATAATAACATTTTCGTTTTGATCATTACTAAATTTTTTTAAGACGATATCAATAGAATTATCAGTATAAAAGAACAATATAAAGTCAACAAAAACTAATAAATAAGCAGATTTACTCATCTGAAAAGCTGAATACATTCTCTTAAAATTATCGGTTTTATTTTCAGGCTTTATTATACATAAATCATAAGATGGGAATTCATTAATGATTTCAGCAGATTTCAATAAAATTTTCTGTTCAACTGATAAATTTTCATTTAAAAATTCCCTCAATTCTTATTCAATTTTATTAGGAAGTTTAAAATTTTCATTGGTTTGATGTTTCGAAATAGATAAACGCCAAATCAAGGAATAAATGAATAATTTGAAAAGTGTTGGGTTTAATTTTTTACAACAGATAAAATCTTGCACTCCTAGTTTTTGCAATAAAAAGTCTTCAGGAAAATTTTGATAATTACGAAGTTTATTGAAAAATCTAGCAAAGTAAGTTTCCAGGACTTCAAATCTTTTTTCACAAGTTGAGCATAATATGAAATCTTCTTTAGGAATAGAATATATTTTTCTAGACTTTCCATTTTTATAAATTTGTTCTGCGTGATTTCCTATATCTGAAATAAACAATTCTTTTCCTAAAAATTTTGAAACTATATGGGAATTTTTTTTATCCGCGCCCTTATTATTGCAAAGTCTACAATTCGTTAGCATAAATTTCAAAAATAAAAAAGTAACTTATATATTAATTCTAGAAACTTTAAATTGCCATCTCAGGAATTTCTCCTTCAATAATCAAATCAGCTTCGGTTGAAGCAATGATGTGTTCAACAGAAACACCTGGCGCTCGTTCTAAGAGCTTAAAACCTTTTTCTGTTACTTCGAGAACAGCAAGTTCCGTTACGACCTTTTTAACGCATCCTACGCCAGTTAATGGCAGAGTGCATTTTTTAAGGATTTTGGATTCTCCTGCTTTGTTCACGTGCATCATCGCAACAATGATATTTTCAGCGGAGGCCACCAAATCCATAGCACCTCCCATTCCTTTTACCATTTTACCCGGAATTTTCCAGTTGGCGATATCACCATTTTCTGAAACTTCCATCGCGCCCAAAATCGTCAAATCCACTTTCTGGCTTCGGATCATGCCAAAACTAAAAGCAGAGTCAAAAAAACTCGCACCCGGAAGCGTTGTAATAGTTTGTTTCCCAGCATTAATAATATCAGCATCTTCTTCTCCTGCAAATGGAAAAGGCCCCATTCCCAAAACTCCGTTTTCACTTTGAAACTCCACTGAAATATCATCTCTTACGTAATTCGCCACCAAAGTCGGAATCCCTATACCAAGATTAACAAAATAACGGTCTTTAACTTCTTTTGCAATTCGTTTTGCTATATCTTCTTTAGTAAGTCCCATATTTAAAATGTGTCAATTTGTAAATGTGCCAATTAGATAATTTCAAAACATGTAGTAAGGAATTATCTAATTAACAAATTATCTCATTATCTAATTCTTCTGTCTTACGGTGCGCTGTTCAATTCTCTTCTCAAATTTTTCTCCCTGAAAAATACGCTGTACCATTATGCCCGGTATATGAATTTGATTCGGATCTAAAGTACCAACCGGAACCAATTCTTCGACCTCAGCAATCGTAATTCTTGCAGCACCTGCCATGCAGGCATTGAAGTTTCTGGCTGTTCCTTTGAAAACCAGATTTCCAGCCTCATCCCCTTTCCATGCTTTTACAATGGCAAAATCGGCTTTAAAAGCTTCTTCCATAATATGCATTTTTCCGTTGAACTCACGTATTTCTTTTCCTTCAGCGACTTCGGTTCCGTAACCTGCGGGAGTAAAGAAAGCAGGAATTCCGGCCTGGGCTGCACGGCACTTTTCTGCCAAAGTTCCCTGTGGTGTGAGTTCAACCTCCAATTCGCCCGATAACATCTGACGCTCGAACTCTGCATTTTCGCCTACATAAGAGGAAATCATCTTTTTGATTTGTTTCTTCTGAAGAAGCAATCCTAAACCAAAATCGTCAACACCTGCATTATTGGAAATACAAGTTAAATCTGAAATCTGGGTTTTAATTAAGGCTGCAATGGTATTTTCGGGAATTCCGCAAAGACCAAATCCGCCAAACATAATGGTCATTCCGGATTGGATACCTGTTATAGCTTCCTGGACATTGTTTACTTTTTTTGTAATCATAACAAACTGTCTTTATTACTGAGTAGTTTTGATAAAAATAAGATTTTTAGATTGAATTATAACGATTTCGTAAAAATAAATCGACATCCATCAAAAAAAATATCCTTTTGTGTTTATCTAATTTAAGATATCAACAAAAGGATATTTTTATATTTAAAAAAAGCTAAAACTATAGTTCGAACTCATCTGTATTTTGTTCTGTCTGAGTGGAATCTTTTACCACAGCAGCAGGTCTGGTATAGCAATCTACTTTGATGGAAAGATTCGCCGGACGTTCAAATTCTGCTTTTGAAACCTGAAGTGCCGGATCAGCGTAACATTTTTTCATAAAGTAAGCCCAAACCGGCAATGCAGCTGTAGCTCCCTGACCATACGTTAAACTTTTGAAACGGGCTGAACGGTCCTCACAGCCTACCCACACTCCGGTAACCAGATTTGGAACCATTCCCATAAACCATCCATCAGACTGGTTTTGTGTTGTACCGGTTTTACCCGCAATAGGATTTGTAAACATATATGGATAACCTGTCCAGCGATTGTCTCCGTTACCTCCGCCCTGCGTACGCAAACGTGCACCCGAACCTGTTTCTGTAACTCCCTGAAGCAACTTAATTACAGCAAACGCTATATCTTTATTTAAAACGTCATGCGATTCTGGAATTGGTTCATAAATAACCTCCCCGCTTTTATTCTCAATACGGCTTAAAAACTGAGGTTTTACATACACACCCTGATTTGCGAATGTACTGTATGCGGCAACCATGTCTTCAACAGTAATATCAACAGCTCCTAATGCGATGGAAGGCTGAACCGGAATTTCAGTTTTAACACCTAATTTTCGTGTAAGTTCTACAACAGCTTCCGGACTTGTTCTGTCAATTAATTTTGCAGAAACGGTATTGATTGAAGCTGCTAAAGCTTGTTTTAAAGTAACCATTCCGCGATATCTGTAATCAGAGTTTCTTGGCTCCCAGTCTTCTGTTACATGATGACGCCCTTTACGAATCATAAACGGTCCGTCTAAAATGGAATCACAAGGGGACATATTCAATTGCTCAATAGCTGTCGCATAAACAAAAGGTTTGAAAGTAGATCCTACCTGTCTTGCTCCCTGCCCTACGTGATCATATTGGAAATATTTATAATTTATTCCTCCAACCCATGCTTTAATTGCACCTGTTTGCGGTTCCATCGCCATTAAGCCCGACTGCAAAAAGTGTTTGTAATAACGAATAGAATCCAATGGTGTCATGGTAGTATCGCGCTCTCCTTTCCAGGTAAAGACTCTCATTTTTGTTTTTACCTTGAAAGATGCAATAATATCATCTTCACTCTTATCCATTTCCTTCATTTGAGCCCAACGAACAGAATTCTTCATAGCCTGCATCATGATTCTGTCAGTTTCAGCTTTTGTAATATTTACGAAAGGAGCATTTTTATTGGTTTTCATTTCAATAAAAAACTGCTGTTGCAAATTTTTCATGTGTTCTGCAACCGCCTCTTCGGCATGGGCCTGCATTCTTGAATCGATAGTGGTGTAGATTTTTAAACCATCTTTATAAATATCATAATCAGATCCATCCGGTTTTTTGTTGTCTGCCATCCACTTTTTCATATAATCACGAAGATACTCCCTGAAATAAGTTGCCATACCCTCACGGTGGCTTTCTAATTTAAATTTCAAAGCTATTGGTAATGCCTTATATTTTTCTTTTTGAGCCTCCGTAATCATCTTGGCTTTCACCATTTGACCCAATACCACATCACGACGGTTTTTAACTCCTTCAGGATTTCGCAACGGATTGTAAAGAGATGAATTATTAAACATTCCAACTAAAATTGCTGATTCGTCTATAGTTAAGTCCTTAGGATCTTTAGAAAAATAGGTTTGAGCCGCTGAACTTACCCCAACTGCATAGTTTCCAAAATCATATACATTACAGTACATCGCCAAAATTTCATTTTTGGTATATTGTCTTTCCAGACGAATGGCAATAATCCATTCTTTTATTTTTTGCACTATTCTAAAGGGCAAAAAGGTAGACCCACCACGATGAAATAATTGTTTGGCTAATTGCTGCGTTAAAGTACTTGCCCCACCATTAGTTCCAAGAGAAAAAGCAGCACGCAAAGTTCCACGACCATCAATACCTGAATGTTCATAAAAACGGGCATCTTCCGTAGCCACCAATGCATCTACCAGATTTTTTGGTAAGTCTGAATATTTAAGCTGTGATCTGTTGGTTTTAAAATACTTTCCAATTACCACTCCGTCAGAAGAAATGATTTCAGTAGCAAGATTAGAATCCGGGTTTTCTAAATCTTCAAAAGAAGGCATCGAACCAAAAAGCCCCCATGACGCAAATAGAAAAAAGGCCAGAACACCTAATAATCCATAAGCAAAGATTCTCCAGAATTTTTTTTGATAGTATTTAATATCCTTTGTACTGTTTGTTTGATTGTTTTTTTTAGCAGCCATAACTATTTCTGATCTTTTTGTTCTATTCTAAAACCTACATCTGTAATACCTTCTAATTCCTGAACCCCCGGAATTTTTCCTGATTGTCTTACAGCTTGTTTGATGTGTACCTTGTATTTGCCCCTAAACTTAACATTTTCTCTTAAATAAAGTTTGCTTTCTTTAATATCCGAAAAACCATTTCCTAAAAGCGTTCCGTCAGGATTTGCCATTTGATATTCTAATGTATCGACTTTCGTAAATCCGTTTGGCATTTCGATAGCTACAATTAAAAACAAATTACTGAAAGGATAATTATTATTGTCGCGCACATTTACAAATAAATCGTATCGTTTTGTGGAGTCTAAAACCGGCAGATCGAAGGTTACAATACTGTCTTTGTGCCAGGCACTTCCAACGGATTTGTACTCATCAAATACTCTTTTTTTATCACATGAAAAAAGAAGTATAGCTGCCAAAAAAAGAATTCCGCTATTTTTTATTCTCATTTTTAGTAATAATTATAGGTTTTCTTGGTTCAGCTGGTTTATTTTCATTTGAATTGGGCTTATTCGGATTGTTTTTATTCGAATTATGCTTTTTCTTCTGATTTTGCTTATTTGGGTTGTTTGGTTTAATCAAATTGTTACCATTGTTCGCATTATTATTTCCGGCAGGTTTCGCGTTATTGGTATTTTTTTCCTGCTGTGGTTTCTGTGGAGCACCAACAGTAGCCGCCTCAGCATTTGGTTTACGTTTGCGGTTTGGCTTTTTCTTCTTTTTAGGCTGGTCAAAACGGGTTAAACTTTCCTGACCCATTGCATTATTGAAGTCTTTTTCAGGTTCTAAAGTTACTTCTATAGCGAAATCTTCCAAAGAAGAAACTTTGTTTTTTTGTTTGTTTTCGGCAATAATTTCCTTTACCTGATCTATTTTCAAAACATGCCAGTTTGCAAAATTATTAGTATAAGCAAACCACATTAATCCTTTAAAAATATCCTGTTTCTGGCAAACTGCATCCCCTTTTTCCGTAATCAGTTTAGTATCATAATCCGGAAAATCTTTTAATGCGTCCATGTAAGTATCTAGCTCATAGTTTAGACAGCATTTTAGTTTTCCGCATTGTCCTGCTAATTTTTGCGGATTCAATGATAACTGCTGGTAACGAGCCGCCGATGTATTGACACTTCTGAAATCTGTTAACCAGGTCGAACAGCAAAGTTCTCTTCCGCAAGAACCGATTCCGCCTAAACGGGCTGCTTCCTGACGAAAACCTACCTGTTTCATCTCAACTCTGGTACTAAATTCTTTAGCAAAATCTTTTATCAGCATTCTAAAATCGACACGGTCATTTGCAGTGTAATAAAATGTTGCTTTTGACCCGTCTCCCTGGAATTCAATATCCGAAATTTTCATTTCAAGTTTATGCTGAATTGCCAGTTCACGTGCACGAACTTTCATTGGTTCTTCACGATCACGTGCTACAGACCAGATATCGATATCTTTCTGAGATGCTTTTCTGTAAATTTTTGGTACTTCGTTACTATCCGGATTTACTCCCTTTTTCTTCATTTGAATTTTTACCAATTCGCCTGTCAAAGTCACAATTCCGATATCATGTCCCGGCGATGCAACAGTTGCTACAATATCACCAATACTTAAAGTTAATTTTTCTGTATTCCTAAAAAATTCTTTGCGCCCGTTTTTAAAACGAACCTCAACACAATCAAAAATTGCTTCTCCATTAGACGGACTCATGTTCGAAAGCCAGTCAAAAACCGTTAATTTATTGCAGCTGTCGGTGCCGCAAGTCCCATTATTTTTACAACCTTTTGGTGCGCCGCCATCTGAGGTTGAACAACTTGTACATGCCATAATTATATATGTAGTGTTGCAAAAGTGCAACTTAAGTTCATAAACGTTTGATCGGTAAAGATAGTATTTTTTTTAGTTTGCATTTTATGGATTAAAACTAAAGGGTTGTTAAATAAAATATCACACTTTATTTTTCTCCCTTATTTCATAATTCAGCTGTCAGGTCTGCTTCGGTTTATGATATTTTTGTTTAAAAATTGTATTCTGCAGGTTTTATAGGTTAAAATGTAATTTTTAATTTTTATCCTGAAATATATTTCTGAGTTTTATGTTTTATCTTACAGCATCGTTTGTGAAGTCCATAATTACAAACAAAACCTGAGTTCAAACTTAAACTTTAATTTTTTTAAAATATATTCAAATGCAAACACAAAACCAGATTGAAAATTTCCTTTTCCAGGGAAAATTTGACGAGGCCAGGGAATCTTTAAATAACGGAGAAAAATTTAATGAACAATATCTTAAAAACAATTTTTCTCAAATCGCAGCCAAAATAATTGAAGCCAAAGAAATTGATTTTATAGAAAAACTAATAAAAGCCCGCATTATCGAAACTGATATTTACGAGCTGGACAGTTTTGACAAATCTATTTTTGCCCCTTTGAGCCTTTATTTAAAAGATGACGAAGAATCAATCTCTTTTTTTAAAGAATTAATGTCGAAAATGGACAATCTGAATGACGAAATCAGCGATCAGACTTTGCTCGGATATTTCCTTGAAAAAGGTGTTTCTCCAAAAATCATTAAAGTTTTAATTGATGATTTGGGCGCAAATACCCAATATAAAAACAATGCCGGCGAAAATTTAATCTTCAAAACACTCAATACTTATGGGTTAGATGCTGAAAAAGTAAAAGAATACATCAAATTGCTTCTTGAAAGTGGAGTTGACATTAACGAAAAAAACATTATTGGCGCTACTCCGCTTATAGCAGCGGTTAAAAGAAATAAAAAAGAATTGATTCTATTCTTACTTGAAAATGGTGCGGATCCAAACGAAACAGACAACCTTAACAACACAGCATTTTATTACGCTGTTGCGGAGCAGTTTTCTTATGACATGTATGATGCTTTAGCCTCATTTTCTTCACCTGATTTTAATATTGTGAACAAAGACGGCCGGACATTATTGACTAATTTTATCAGTTCTGTTTCTGGTTCGGAAAGTGATATCAGGTTTTTAGAGAGATTGTTGTCTGATGGCGCTGATGTAAACTTTTGTGCACAATATTACGGGCAGCCCAAATCGGGAATTGATTTTATTGTCGAAAAGAAATCAGACATTCTGAAATCAGTTTTAGAAAATGTTACTTTGGATGTGAATGAACAAGACAATCAGGGCAATACCATTTTGCATAAAGTCTGCGGTTACAATGTTAACTATGATGCAGAAATGGCAAAAGAAACCTATCGAAAAGTAAAATTATTATTAGAACAGGGAGCCGATATTTCGATTACTAATGATAAAGATGAAACTGCCTTAATGCTTGCTTCAGGAGATAATCTGAAAATTAAAACGGTAGAACTTTTGATGAAACAATAAACTTAAAATTCTCATACATGTCAATGTCATTTATAATTGCCTGCGAAAACGGGAACAGAAAAATAGCCGAATTGCTTCTTCAGAATAAAGAAGTAGATGTAAAATATACGGATGAAAAAGGAAGAACCGCAATTCATTATGCCGCTCACAGAGGGTATCTGGATATTGTAAAAATCCTGACCGAAGACGGGGCCGATATTAATTACGAAGACCATCAGGGAGAAACACCTTTGTATTTTGCCTGTCTTCAAAAACAGAAACAAACGGCTTTATATCTTTTAGAAAATGGTGCAGAAATTACAAAAAACGACAAATACGGAAACAGCCTTTTGCATTTGGTCGTTCAGACAGCTCAAATTGAAATTGCAACAAAGTTGCTTGAAGCCGGTATTGACGTTAATTTACTGAACAACAACGGAGAAACTCCGCTATTACTGGCATCTGCAAAATTAAACCGTGAAATTATCCAATTGCTTTTAGACAAAGGAGCTGATATTAATGTAACAGATAAACAAGGAAATACGCCTTTGTTATATGCTTGTTACACCAAATCAATTCCAATGGTGACCTTACTTTTGGATAATGGTGCAGCTATTAATCACATGAATCATTCGGGAGAAAATGCGCTTTTAATTGCTTGTTATGAAACGAACCGAATGTTGGCGAAAGTATTAGTCGAAAGAGGCGCAGATGTTTTCACTTCAAACAATAATGGCTATTCACCGATTTGGTACGCGTGCGCGAATAACCAAAAAGAGATTGTGTCCTTGTTTTTAGAAAACGGAGTTGATGTTAATTACAGCAAACCTGTCGGTCAGGACACCTCTTCTATGAACGACTACCTGGATTGGATTGTTAGTGCGACTACTATTTCGAATGACTCTGGCTTTACACTAAACAGTTCTTATACATATGGCGGAGAAAGTTTGTTGCATGTTGCCACCAAAAAAGGCAATTTAAGTATGGTAAAATTATTGGTTGAAGCCGGGGCAAACATCAACATTCAGGACGAATCCGGAAATACGCCTTTGCATTACAGCGCAGCCAACGGAAAGAAAGATGTGGTAAAATATTTATTGGAAAACAAAGCCGATGCTACAATTGTAAACGTAAAAGAACAAAAAGCAATTGACTATTCGAACGTGAAAGGTTTCAATGAAATCACAGAACTGATTCTGAAATATGCGCCTTCGGGAACGGTTGTAACACCAATTCAGAAAGAAGAACCGCAAAAAACAAATTTAGGAAGTTCTATGGAAGACAAGAAAAAAGCATTACTGGATCTAAAAGAACTTTTAGATGCCGGAATTCTGACTTCAGAAGAATTTGAAAGTGAGAAAAGCAAAATTTTAAAAGGATAAATAATAATCAATATAAAAATGAAAAGAATCTTAAATACTGCCATCCTATTTTTAGTAGTAATCTCGGGAAGTCTAATTTCTACTTCCTGCAGCAATTTATCACCAGAAAAAACTTTTGATATTGCTGTTTTAAATTCCAATTTATTATCCCGATTTGGCGGTAAAGAAATCAGTAATAAGCTGGAATCTGAAGCTCAGGTTTATGATGAAAGCCAAAAAAAGATGATTCCTTCTTCTTATCAGGATGCTTTTAAATACGATATCTCAAATTTAGAAATTCAATTGAAAAAAATTAATGAAATAACAGAAGACGATGATAATAAAGATCTTCTTCAGGCTTCAAAAGATTTATTTTCTTATGTAATTGCTAAACAAAAGGGAGGTTATTTGCCAATTGCTAAAATGAAGGATGAAAAGAGTTCACCAGAACAAATTCAAAAAGCAATAGCTGATTTTGATGCCGCAACTCAAACTGAAGCTAATTCTAAATTTGCCAAACTAATGGTTGTTGGAAAAGCCTATGCCGAAAAGCACCATATTGATGCAAAATTTGGTATTTAATAATCAGTGGAAGATTTAATCCCATCATAAAAACAAAAATTCCCTGACATGAGTAAGAAATATTTCTTAGCTATAATAACAATACTCCTGCTTAATGTATTAAATAGCTGTAATAAAGATGCTAAAACGAATAAAAAATCACCTGAAGCAGAAGTTGTCGATTTAAAAGAGATTCCCGAAGTCGAAGAACCTGCTATCGAAATCAAAAAGAATCTTGCCGATTTTATACCTAAAAATCATGTGCCTTTTGACACCATTTACGGCGATCTGAATAAAGACGAATTAGAAGATTGTGTATTAATTATAAAAGGTACCGATAAAAGTAAAATTATTACACATGAATATCGGGGTAAATTAGATCAAAATCGCAGAGGAATTATTGTGCTTCTAAATAAAAAAAACGGCTACGAATTAGCGGTTAAAAATTATAATTGTTTTTCTTCAGAAAACGAAGATGGCGGTGTTTATTATGCCCCCGAACTCGACTTTCAAATCGATAAAAACAAACTATTTATTAACTACAGTCACGGCAGATACGGATATTGGTCTTATACATTTAGGCTTCAAAATAATGATTTAGAATTGATTGGTTACGATGGAAGCAGTAACCGCGGACCAATTGTTCTCACTGAGACCAGTATCAATTTCCTAACACGCAAAAAAATCGTAAACCAAAACATCAATGAAAATACTTATGATGACGATGAAATTTTTGAGAAAAAAGAAACTAAAATCAGTCGAACAAAACTGATTAAGTTGTCTGAAATTGAAGACTTTGATGAACTTGATTTTTCCAGCGAATAAGATGAAAATTCTATTCTGTAGCTATACAAAATAGGGTTTGCTTTTAAAGTATAGTATTACGTTTCCTTAACGGTAATAATTTTAACCGGACAAGCTTTTGCTGCCAGTTCAGATCTTTCTGCAATGGTATGATTTGGCGATTTTAAAGTAAAAAACCCTTTTGTATGCTGCGAATGGAGCAATACTGATTTACCATCCTTTTTTGACATTTGAAAATGGACCGGATCCATTTCTACACAATAATTACAGCCGATGCATTTGTCTCTTTGCAAAGTGATGATTACCATTACGCTTCAACAATTTTATAAAGTTTGTCCGATATTCTGATTCTGAATGGCAATTTAAAAGTACAATCGTCACCTTTTGTTGCTTTTTCTGCCGTAAAATCATTTACAAACATTTCGTCGATAATCATTTCCTGAGCTCCGGTACTTGGGCCAGTAACCAAAATTTTATCGCCCGCTTTAATATCGTAAGCTTCTATTTTGAATTGCCCAACTCCGGCTTTTGGAAAATAATGTGTTCCTTTTCCAATGTAAACTTTCTTTTGAGTTGCTGCTGAACCCGGAATATTGCTCCATTCTCCCAATTTCTGGCCCAGGTAATAGCCTGACCAGAAACCACGATTGTAAACTGTATTTAAAGCTTCCATCCAAACTGCGGTTTTCTCTTTCGAATAAGTACCTTCGTAATAGGCATCGATAGCTTCCCGATAGGTTTTAATAACTGTTGCCACGTATTCGGGTGCTCTTCCTCGTCCTTCAATTTTTAAAACCTGAATTCCGGAATCAATTACCTGATCCAGGAAATCCAAAGTACATAAATCTTTTGGTGACATCATGTATTCATTATCCAATTCTATTTCAAAACCTGTTTCCTGATCAATAACCGTGTATTTTTTTCGGCAGTTTTGCTTGCACGCACCACGATTCGCAGAGGAATTGTGCGAATGCAGGCTCAAATAACATTTTCCAGAAACTGCCATACATAAAGCACCGTGACCAAAGATTTCGATTTCTACCAAATTTCCGTTAGGCCCTTTGATTTGCTCTTTTTGAATTTGTTCTGTGATTTTCTTTACCTGACGCAAGCTCAATTCACGGCTTAAAACGATCGTATCTGCAAATAAACTATAGAATTTAATGGTTTCGATATTAGTTATATTTAATTGGGTTGAAATATGAACTTCCATTCCAATCGATCTTGCCATAGTAATTACAGCCTGATCTGATGCAATTACTGCCGTAATATTCGCATCTTTGGCTTTATTCAATAATGTTTTCACGACCGATAAATCATAATCGTAAATGATCGTGTTTAAAGTCAGATAGCTTCGAACGTTTTTGACCTTACAACGATTAGCGATTTCTTTTAAATCTTCAATAGTAAAATTAACCGTCGATCTTGCACGCATGTTGAGTTGTTCAACACCAAAATACACAGAATCACAGCCATTATCTAAGGCAGCCTGAAGCGACTCAAAATTTCCTGCAGGAGCCATGAGTTCGATTTTGTTGTTAATTGTCATTTTTGATTTTATTATTCAAATGATATGTTTTCCGAATATAGTCGTCTAACAAATGACAAAAATAATGTGGCTATAGATTAGATTCCTATGATTTATATCATAGTCTATTTTAAAATTTATTTGTAGTAAACTAACATAGCCCACGGTGAAACCGTGGGCTAATTTAAATCTCATGTTTATTTTAGAATTGACCAAAGAAAATGTTACCATGCACCTTAAAAAAGAAGAGCGAATAACTACTTTCTATTCCATTAATTATCGAAATGATTTTTTTTCAATCTCTTATTTCATTTCTTATTTGTTTATCAAAATCAGAAATTATCTTTTGGGTTTTATTGAATACTTCATATTCAGTAATTGCTTTTTTATCTGCTTGTATTTTAGAAATTTTACCCTTTCCTTCCAGAATTTTATAATCATTAAACGTTAGGAATTTGTTGACACTGGTTGCCAATTGTTCCATCGTAAAAGTATTTTCGCGTTCAATCAATCCTTCTATATAATCAAAATACCCTGTTACCGTACGTTCCAATTGCTTGATTTCTTTTTCCTCTAAATAATTTTTAGCAACAATCACATCCGATTTTAAAACTCTGCCGTTTGGACTGTTTTTCCAGCTAGTTAGTCCCATATTTTCGTTTTTAGCATCAGCCGTTTTAAAAATAATTTCAGCAGCCGTTTTTCCTGTAATGGCAAAATGAAATTTATTTTGAACTATGGCATAGAAGTTCTTTGATATTTCAGAATTACTGTCATAGTCGATACTGCATTCCGCAAAAATATCAGTCACTTGCTGTTAAATTCTTCTTTCACTCGCCCGGATTGAACGAACCCTTTGCAATAATTCTTTAAAATAATCTTTTCCAAAAATTGCCTGACCGTGTTTTAAACGATTGTCGTCTAAAACAAACCCTTTTATAATATATTCTTTTAAGGTTTGGGTTGCCCAAATTCTAAATTGGGTTGCTTTTGTAGAGTTTACTCGATAGCCAACTGAAATTATGGCGTCTAGGTTATAATATTTTGTTTCTTTTTTTTGAGTTTTGTCTTTAATTGCGCCATGTTGAGTGGTATGTTCCAAAATGGAACTAACCATTTTTTCTTCCAATTCTCCCGTCTCAAAAATATTACCTAAATGTTTTGTAATTGCTGGTCTTTGAACTCCAAACAAATCCGCTATTGCTTTTTGAGTCAACCAAACCGATTCATTTTGAAGCAATACATCAACACGAATTTCTCCGTTTGGCGCAGTGTATAATATAAAATTTTTAAAATCGTTCATAACATCGATAAGCATTTAAACAAATATAAGTATTGAAAGCTAAAAAAACCTATTCAGCTTAAAGCAAAATAGGTTTTTCAAAAGTAAGTTTAGAATAAAAATTTATCCTAAAATCTTATATATTTTGTCAGACAATCTAATTCTGAATGGAACTTCAAAGGTAACCTTATCACCCATTTTAGCAAGTAAAGTCTCTGCTCCATTTACAATTAATTTTTCTAAAACCAATTCCTGATCACCAGTTGTTGGTCCTGAAATTAAGATTTTGTCACCTGCATGCAGTTCGTTGTTTTCAACTGTAAATTGTCCTACCTGTGCTTTAACGTAATAATGCTCTGCTTTACCAAGCAATATTTTTTTGACTTTTACCTTCTGACGAATATCAGCGCTTTTTTGTGCAGTTGCTAAAGCAGTTTCTGGCAAGTCTCCGGAATGCTTGAATTTCAAATTTTCTGATTTTCCTTTTCTGAAAACTTTATTTCCTACCTGTTTTCCGGCTCTTAATCTTACCTGATCCACCAAAGGCATATTTACAACTTCAAGACACTCAGCAGAACAGCAGTTTTGCATAGCGGCTTTACATTCATCACACTGAATAAACAATAAATGGCAGCCATCGTTTTCACAATTGGTATGATTATCACAAGGTTTTCCGCATTGATGGCATTGCGAAATGATATCGTCTGTAATTCTTTCGCCTAAGCGATTATCAAATACAAAGTTTTTTCCGATGAATTTGCTTTCCAGCCCTTCTTCCTTTAGCTGTTTGGCGTAGTTGATGATTCCGCCTTCTAACTGATAAACATTTTTAAATCCCTGATGTTTGAAGTACGCACTTGCTTTTTCGCAGCGAATTCCCCCGGTACAATACATGACAAGGTTTTTATCGTCTTTATGGTCTTTAAGCTGTTCGTTGATTATTGGCAAACTCTCCCTGAAAGTTTCAACATCCGGAGTAATAGCACCTTTAAAATGTCCCACTTCACTTTCGTAATGGTTTCTAAAATCAACTACAATTGTGTTTGGATCATCAAGAATTTCGTTGAATTCCTTAGCTTTCAGATGAACACCTATGTTAGTTACATCAAAAGTATCGTCATTTAGACCGTCAGCAACAATTTTATCACGCACTTTGATGGTCAGTTTTAAAAACGAATGATCATCGTGTTCGACAGCTTCGTTCAGACGTATGCCCTTCATGAAATCGTAAACTTCCAAAGTCGCTCTAAAAGCTTCCAGATTTTCTTCCGGAATACTCATTTGAGCATTTATTCCTTCCGTAGCAACGTAAATTCGGCCTAAAGCATCGAGGGTATTCCAGGCTACAAATAAATCATCGCGAAATTTTTTGGGATCTTGAATTTTGGCATACGCATAGAAAGACAACGTTAGTCGTTGTTTACCGGCATCATCGATCATGATAGCCCTTTCTTCTGCGCTTAAGGTGTTGTACAGTTGCATGCTATAAACAGTTTAAGTTGAGAATATTTTTTGAAGCCGCAAAGTTAGGAAAAAAGCTTCTAAGTGGCAAAGCTTCTGAGGTTCTAAGTTTTTTCTCTTTTGTCCATAAAAAAAGCACCCGAAGGTGCTTTTCAAAATCTTTGTTGCTTTGTTACTTTGAACCTTTATCCCTAAAACCTTAGAGGCTTAGTATCTCAGTAACTTAGAAGCTTAAAAAAATTAGCAAAACTCGTTAAACGCATCTTGTAAATTTTCAGCAATCATTTCTGCAGGACGGCCTTCGATGTGGTGACGCTCTAACATGTGAACCAATTCTCCGTTTTTGAACAAAGCCATAGATGGCGATGATGGAGGAAAAGGAAACATATGCTGTCTTGCAGCATCAACAGCTTCTTTGTCAACACCAGCGAAAACGGTGATAAGGTGATCTGGTTTTTTAGCACCTTCTAAACTCATTTTTGCTCCCGGACGCGCATTTCTTGCAGCACAACCGCAAACAGAGTTTACAACAACTAGAGTGGTACCTTCAGCTTTGATAGCATTATCTACAGCTTCTGCACTATGTAAATCTTGAAAACCTGCAGAGGTCAATTCAGCCTGCATTGGTTTTACCATTTCTTCTGGATACATATTTTTATTTTTTAAATTTTACTTTTGAACTGCAAAGTTACAAAGTTTCGCCTCAACTACTTAATTTGAAGTATAAAGTTTTGTTATAGTTCGATTGATGAAGTCGAAAGTTTGAAAGTCATAAAATTAAAAGTCCAAATGTAAGGTGACAAAACCTGTTTTTCATTTTATTAAAGTACTAAATAAAGCTTTTATAAACGGCATTTTCGGACATTTTAAAATCACTTCCAAATCTTCAATCAGATTCGTTTCTTCATCTAAAAACCTAAAAATCAGAGCCGGATTTCCATTTTTGAATAAAGATGAAAAGATAGAACTTCCTGATTCATTATGGCGATACAGGATATCTAAAAGTAATAAATCGTAAAACCAGAATCTGCTTTTTTTATGAAACGCAGCCATTTTTGGGTTTTGATTTTGAAGAAACTCCACTAATTCCGAAGATTTTTTATCCGAATTTTTAAAAGTATAACCTGTACTTGCTTTGGTCCATCCGCCGGCAGTTCCGATATTGAGGACTCTTTTGGTGTTTCTTTTCCAAAAAGGATAACAGGTCATTGGAATACTTCCCTGCTCTTTTTCCTGAATTTTGTATTGGCTTATGCCGAGTTTTTTCAGGTAAATTTCAATTTCTTTTTCATATTCTTCTTTCGGAAGCAAATTTTCTGAAAACAATGTATATTCTACCAAAGCTTCGGTTTTAGAATTGGGTAAAACATACATAAAACGTGTATTTCCACTTTGTTCCACAGAAAAATCCATAAAAGTAGCTTCTTCAGGATTGAAAATTTCTGTTTCAGTTTTTACAAACCAGCCCACAAAATGCTGCTGTAAAACGGGATATTTTGTTTGCCTTTCGGCGAAAGCCTTCGTATAAATGCTGTTGAACAGGTAATCACAAGTATATCTGTTTTCCTCCGTACCGATAAAAACATGGTTTTCGAGTTCATTGATATCAGTAACTTTCTCGTTTAAAAAAGTAATATTATCTTGTTTGGAAAGTACTTCGAAAACGAAATTATAAAAATCCAATCCCCGAATTTGATTGTACTGATAGGGTTTTAACTCTAAATTTCGTCTAAAATATTCATTCGCAAACAATGCAGAATTCCATTTTTTGGAGATAACAGCATTCCATAGAGTTTCTTCTTCTTCCCAAAAACACCAGGTTCTGTCATTGGTTTTCTTAGAATTGTGGTCTAACAGCAAAATCGATTTATCACTAAATTTTCCGGACAAAACCATTTTATAAACGGTCATCAGAGCTGCAAGACCTGTTCCTGTAAAAATATAATTGAAATGTTTGATTTGAGGAGAATTCATTCTCAAAAATAAGCAATTTTATTCTTTCAATTTTTCTAAAAGCTGTTTAAAATCTTTTGAGCTGAGGTAATTATTGTATTGAAAAAGGATTTCGTTTTTATCATTCAAAACACATAAAACCGGATATACAATCTGGTTGTTCATAGTTCCTAACTGCAGAGCCAGTTCATGAACTCCGACATTATTGCCAGTTGGCTGAAATTTAAAGATGTGATTATTAAACTTTATATCCCTTTTTCCCTCAGCATTCAAGTCAACAAAGTAAAAATCTGAATTCAGTTTTTGAATAATTTCCTGATTTTTGAAAGTTGTATTTTTCATGCGTTGGCAAAACTGACACCAATCTGTATGGATAAAAACGATGATTTTTCGCTTTTGAATCTGCTGTAAACTATCTATTGCTTCAAAAGAGTGACTTTTCAACTGGCAAAATCCAGCTGAAGTTATTCCAAAGAAAAGAATGAATAGAAATAGCTTTTTCATATTGTTGTTATTTTTTTGCCACAGATTTCACAGATTAGAAGGATTTTAAAATAAATACCTCCCTTTATTATTGAATTAGTTTGTCATTCCGTAGGAATCTCTACACAAAGATTATTAGTATCTTGAGATTCCTACGGAATGACAAGATTGTGTAAAAAAATTACCTAAACGTATATCGCAATCCCCAAAATCCTCTAATAGTCTGGTTTTGTCCGTAAACATAAGTTGTATCAAATGTCAAACCGTACGGATTATCTGCTGTTACCAATACTTTTCCGTCTGAATCATATTGCACATTTTTATCAAATGGATCATTTGTTCTCGAAATCAAAAACGGATTCTTTTGCTTTGGTGTAAAATTCAAAAGATTCTTGATTCCGCCGTATATTTCAAAATTCTTCCATCCTGAAAAAGTGAACTGAATATTCTGAATGCTGTACCAAGGCGATTTCGGACTTCTTGGATCATTTTCACTCAACAAAGGCAATTTCATTGGACTGTATAAATTTCCTGTATAGTCTAAGGACAGATTCCACGGCTGGATTTTATACGAAACACTCCAGGTTCCTGTAAATTTCTCTGTTAAAAAAGGCGTTTCAGAGATTCCGTTTTCTACATTTTTGTTATCCAAAAGCGTTGCTCCAACAATAAACTTTAATCCCGATGGAAAATTAAGATCGATATTGGTACTTATTCCCTGGCTCAATGCATAACCATCGATATTGTCGTAAATGATTTTGTTTGGATCACTTTCGTAGTCTGAAATAATTTTATTGCTGAATCTGGTATAAAAAGCAGTTGTTTCGATCCCCATAAAAGTTCCGTTGTCAAAATTAATTTTCTGAATATAGTTGAAATTTACATTTACAGATTGCTCCGGATTCAGATTATTCGCAATCACAACATCCCGTGAACCCGTTAATGCTGCATGATCTTCAGTAAATAAATTTACAACCCTAAAACCTGTTCCGGCATTTAACCTGAAAATTGTATTCTCATTGGCTTTAAATCGATAGGCTATCCTTGGTGTCAAAATTGAACCATGGATAGAATTATAATCGTAACGCATGCCAAGCAAAACCTGACTTTTTGGAGAAAACGTAATTTCATCCTGAACAAAAACTCCGGGAAGCCAGGTGTTTTCAGCTTCTTTTGTTGCAGGAGTATTATCGTCGTAATAAGTGTAACGGCCTGCAATTCCAGCAAGTAAATCGTTACGTCCTAATTTTTTATCCCACGTTAATTGCAAAAAACCAATTTTCTGGTTCGCGATATACGATGTTGTTCCGTAACGGCTGTCCTGATAATGTACGTTTCCTGAGAACGAAAGCATTAGTTTTTCTTCAAACGGCAATTCATAACTTCCTATCAATTCTCCGCGCTTCGTATAAATACTTTCACCGTAAATTTCGTCACCTCCGCGGAATTTCTTCTCCCAGCGAGCATCCCCACCCCAGCGATCTTCATACATTCCGCGTGCTGCGATGGTAAATAACCTATTATTATTTCGCTGAAAACTCCATTTATTAAAAACCGAAATCCGTTCTGAAAGCGTTACATCGGTAAAATTATCATGGTCTTTATCAATAATCTGATCGTAATTGAAGTAATTCACTCCTAAAATTGAAATGGCTTTTTCTCCGGCATTGAACTTCATTCCTAAATCGAGATTGCTTTCGAAATAAGAAGTCGTAAAATAATCCGCAGAAAAAACCGGGGCATTTGTTGGGTTTTTGGTTATAATATTAATTAGTCCGCCAACAGCTTCACTTCCATACAGAGAAGATGCCGGACCTTTTACGATTTCAATTCGTTCTACCAGCGAATTTGGAATTCCGGATAATCCATACACTGTCGAAAGACTGCTGACAATTGGCATTCCGTCAATCAAAACTAAAGTGTATGGCCCTTCTAAACCATTGATGTGAATATCGCCTGTGTTACAAACTCCGCAGTTGAGCTGTGGCCGGACCCCGTTAATGTTTTGAAGCGCATCATAGATACTTGGCGTTGGATTTTTCTTGAAGAAAGCTGGCGAATAAACCTCAACGGGTACAGCACTTTCCAATCGTTTTACAGGTTTTAAAGTTCCGGACACTACTACTTCGTTCAATTCATTTTTGTCTTCCTTTAATTCAAAATTCAAAATCAAATCCTGTTCATCCACAATCGAAATTTTTTGGGTTTGTGGTTTGAATCCAGTCGAGGTTACTTGTATTTTGTAAGTTCCTTTCGGAATATTTAGAAGCTGATAAAATCCTAAGGAATCGGTTTGGGTTTTAAATGCTGTATTCAGTAAATGAATGTTGATTTCCAGGTCATTATAAGATTTAGATTCTACTTTCCCGGAAATATTTTGAGAAAAAACACTTTTAGCTGAAATTATTAATATTGTCAAAAATAAATATTTCATTATCGTAAAATTAAATTTAGACAAATCTAAAAATTAAATTTGGCAAATAATTATGCTGAAATATAATTTTTAAAACATTTCAATTTCAATCCGTTAAAAAAGAGTATTAAAAATCCTCGTCGATAAGTTCTTTGTTGATGGCTGCTCCTGCAACAGATCCGGAAGAAACCGCCAAAGCCACAGAACGCATTTGAGTAGTAGCATCACCACTGGCGTAAATGCCTGGAACAGTTGTCTTATGTACAAAATCGACTTTTATAAATCCTTGTTCGCTGATTACACAACCTAAAATTTGAGGTAAAGGACAATGCTGTTCAAAGGCTGGTCTGGAATAAACTGCTTTTACAGGAATCTTTTCTCCGTTCTTGAAAACAATATTCGAAATATAGGCTGAAGTATGTTCGAAAGAAACTATTTCTTCTTCCAAAATCGAAATACCATGATTTTTAAGAATTTGTGTTTGCTCAGAATTCAATTGAGATTTACCGTTCGTACATAACTGAAGATTTTTTGTCCAGTTCGAAATCAGTTTTGCATATTCAAAACCCATCTCGCCATTGGCAACAATAGCTGTCTTTTCATTTTTGACTTCATAACCATGACAATACGGACAATGTAAAACTGAGATGCCCCAACATTCTTCGAAACCTTTTATCTTTGGAAACAAATCTTTAACTCCTGTAGCGAATAATAACTTTTTTGAAGTAAATAGTTCTCCTGATTCTGTTTTGATTTCGAAACCATTTTGTTTCTTAACAGCTTCAATGGCAAGTCCTTCATAAAAATGAACTGTCTTGTAAGAGCCAACTTGTAATCTGGCTTTCGCCGAAATTGCAGCCGGAGTTTCGCCATCATGCGTGATAAAATTATGAGAATGCGGCGTTTGTCTGTTACAAGGCAAACCACTATCAATAACCAAAACCTGACGCAAAGAACGCCCTAAACTCATTGCTGCTGACAATCCGCTGTAACTACCTCCAATGATAACCACTTCGAAATTTTTCTGATTCATAATACTAATTTTTAATGATGTTGTTTTTTGTGTAATTTGTAATTCAATAAATGCCCAATAATAATTCCGATGCCTCCGAAGTAAATTAAGTCGATATGAATTTCAAATAGCATCTCGCCTAAAATACTAATCCAAATCAAACTCATCGAAACAAGTAAAATCACAGACACTAAAACCGATGATTTTTTTATAATTTTGAAAATAGCAAAAGCACCAATTGAAGCAAATACTAAATCAATTACAGGATCATGATTTAGCCCCAAAGGCAGAATTGTTAACAGCGGAAATAGCAAACAATGTATTAAACAAATGGTTGCTGTTGACGCTCCTAAAATATCGTAAAAAGGTGTTGTAATTTTCTTCATTTCATGTACATTTGTTTAAATGCAACAATGTTGCAAATATATTCATAAAATCAATTCGCAACAATGTTGCGATAATATTTTTTTATTTCTAAAAATGAAAACAACACGCAATACCACAGCAAAGACGGCGGTTTTAGAGATTTTTGGTAAATCAAAAACAGCGCTTTCACATACAGAAATTTACAAACAGATTGAAGAAGTTTGTGATCGTGTCACTGTTTACAGGATATTAGATCGTCTCGTAAATGATGATATTGTACATAAAATAGTTGACCTTGATGGTACCGTAAAATATGCAAAATGTCATCATCAGGCACAGCGTGTACATATACATAACCATGCACATTTTAGCTGTGAAAAATGCCTTGAAATCACCTGCCTTGAAAATGTGAAACCAAGTTATATTATGCCTCACAATTATAAAGTCAATGATATAAATTTTACCTTATCAGGTTTATGCCCCAATTGTTTAAATTCTAACATTTAATATTTAGACTAGTCTAAAAATATTGTTTCTCTAATGAAATTTTCTATATATTTGGGAAATCAATATTTTACGAATGGCAAAATCATTAGAAGAGGTTCATGAATCGGTTGCAACCGAAAATAAAAAAACAGGATTTAGAAAAATTCTTGCCTTTTTAGGTCCGGCCTATTTAGTAAGTGTGGGCTATATGGATCCAGGAAACTGGGCAACGGATCTGGCTGGTGGAAGCCAGTTTGGATATACTCTTGTATGGGTTTTGCTCATGAGCAATTTAATGGCCTTACTCCTGCAGAGCTTAAGTGCCCGTCTTGGAATCGTGACACAGCGAGATCTCGCACAGGCATCAAGAGAAACGTATTCAAAACCGATTAACTACATTTTATATTTTCTGGCTGAAATTGCTATTGCCGCCTGCGATTTGGCTGAAGTTCTCGGAATGGCAATCGGAATTAATTTGCTTTTCGGCATTCCTCTTTTAGAAGCTGTTTTGATTACTGTTTTAGACACGTTTATATTGCTTTTCCTGATTAATAAAGGAATTAAAAAGATGGAAGCCTTCATTATAGCTTTAGTAGCGATTATTGGATTTTCATTTATTTTCGAAATGATTTTTGCAGAGCCTGAAATGCATAAGGTTTTAGAAGGATTAATTCCTTCTATCCCAAATTCAGCAGCTTTATATATCGCCATTGGAATTATAGGTGCAACGGTTATGCCACACAATCTTTATCTCCACTCTTCTTTGGTACAAACACGAAAATTCGACAGAACTCCGGTCGGAATCAAGCAAGCTTTAAAATATAACTTTATTGATTCAACAATTGCCTTAAATCTAGCCTTCTTTGTAAATGCGGCAATTTTAATTCTCGCCGCAGCCACTTTTCACAAAAACGGAATGTACGAAGTTGCAGAGATTCAGGATGCGCATCAATTTCTGGAACCGCTTTTAGGAACTAAATGGGCGCCGGCTCTGTTTGCTATTGCGCTCATTGCTGCCGGACAAAGTTCTACAATAACAGGTACGCTGGCCGGACAAATTGTAATGGAAGGATATCTTCATTTCAGGATACAGCCCTGGGTTCGTCGAATTATTACGCGTTTGATTGCGATCATTCCGGCTGTTATCGTTATTTTAATTTATGGTGAAAGCGTAACAGGAAAACTATTGATCTTAAGCCAAGTGATTTTGAGTCTTCAGTTGGGATTTGCCATCATTCCGTTAATTCATTTTGTGAGCGATAAATCCAAAATGAATGGTTTTCATATCTCTAAACTTACACAGGTGGTTTCCTGGATTATTGCTTTAATAATTGTGTCACTTAATGCTAAATTAGTATACGATGAAATTACTTCCTGGCTTGAAACTTCAGACAATCCAATTGTTTTATGGCTTACTGTGGTGCCATTAGCAGTGGGGCTATTAGCATTGTTGCTTTACATTGTCTTTAAACCTTTCATTGCGAAAGTAAAATCAAAAACATTAAACCATTCGCCTCACAATCTTCAGCTTCAATTTACACCCAGGGAAAGTCAAAGCATTAAAAATATTGCTGTTTCTGTAGATTTTTCGAATGCTGATAGCGTTGCCCTGAATAAAGCTTTTGAATTAGGAGGACTACAGGCACAATATACACTTATACATGTTGTTGAAACGGTTGGTGCTTTGATGTATGGCGTCCATATACATGACCATGAAACTACGATTGACGAAAAATTATTATTAGAATATAAAGAAATGCTTTCTGATAAAGGATTTAAGATCGAAACTGTATTAGGTTTTGGAAAACCAAACTCCGTAATACCGAAAATCATAAATGAAGGCAATTTTGATATACTGGTTATGGGAACCCACGGCCACACTGGTTTAAAAGATGTTTTATTTGGTACAACAGTAGACAAACTGAGACATAAAATTTCAATACCTTTGTTGATTGTTAAATGAAGCTTCTGAGATACTAAGCTCCTAAGATTCTAAGGCTTTTTTTAAGCCTCAAAAGAAAAACTTAGAATCTTAGAATCTTAGAATCTTAGAATCTTAAAATATAAATGACCTTTTCAGAAGAAAACTACCTTAAAGCGATATATCACCTGACTGCTTCCCTGGAAACAGAAGTGAGTACAAATGCTATTGCCGAAATAATGGAAACTAAAGCTTCCTCTGTTACGGATATGCTGAAAAAGCTGTCTGAAAAAGATTTGGTAAATTATAAAAAATATCAGGGAGTATCATTAACCGAAAATGGAAAACTGGCGGCCAAAATGATTGTGAGAAAACATCGCCTATGGGAAGTCTTTTTAGTAGAAAAATTAAATTTCAGCTGGGATGAAGTTCACGAAATTGCAGAACAACTCGAACACATTAAGTCAGAACAATTGATTAACCGTCTGGATGATTTTCTCGGAAATCCAACGGAAGACCCTCATGGAGATCCGATTCCGGATGCCAATGGACGAATTATTAAAATTGAAAAACAATTGCTTTCTGAATTGTCCGAAAATCAAATTGGTATTTGCGTAGGCGTAAAAGACACTTCTTCAGAATTCCTGAAATATCTGGACAAACAGGAAATTGCCTTAGGTTCTAAAATTGAATTCTTATCGAAAGAATCTTTTGATTTGTCTGTGAAAATTAAAATTGACAACAGAGAATTGTCTATTTCGAACAAAATAGCTTCTAACTTATTTGTCAAACTGGTTTAGAAAGAAGTTATTCCGCAGAGAAGCACGGAGAAATCCGCAGAGATTCACAAAAATTTTTATTTGTCAGATGATTGTTTAAAATTTTTCCATAAAAAATGAATCAAACCAATGGGTATCTATGTCAAAAATTTCATGAATGTTTGGATAAAAGCTCAATAGGAACAAATGTATTAAGCAACGGATTTTAATCCGTTGATAAAGACGTTAAAAAGGAGATGAATTCCGTAGGAACGGCACATATTATTTCACTATTCCCTTCTCAATCATTTCCAGCATTACCGGCGAGGCGTTTTTAAATGTTGGCGGCTGTTCGATAATACTTCCGGCGTTCTTTTTGTTTACTTTGAACGTTACATCATGCTCTGTTGTGAAAAGCAACGCGGTTAAAAACGGCTTTTTGATGTACGATCCTAAGACTAGTAAAGCTTCATCTAATGTATGAATGCTTTCAACTTCTTCTGTTTTGTAACGGGTAGTTAATAAAATCGAAAATGTATCATCTTCATTCAGCACCAATCTGAAATAAATGTTTTTGATTTCGGTATCACCCATCGTTTTGGCCAAAGTTAATTTTGCGAAAGTGCCGTCCTGGATACTTTCTTTAACCCGTTCACAAAAAAGGGCAAATATTGGTTCGTATGACATTTTTTAAGGTGCTAAGGTTATGAGTCGCTAAGATTCTAAGTTTTTTATTTAAATACTGAATTTTTAAAACCTTTGCGAATCTCTGCGAATTCTTCGTGTATCTCTGTGGTATAATTTTATTTTCCTGTAAACTCCGCTTTTCTTTTCTTTAAAAAGGCAGTAGTTCCTTCTTTAAAATCCTGAGTTCCGAAACACTCTCCAAAAGATTTTATTTCGGTATCAAAACCATTCTTACCATCTTCAAAATTAGCATTGATGGCTTTTATCGCTTTTCCAATAGCAAAAGGAGCATTTTTAATGATTTTATGGGCGATTACACTTGTAAACGTTAATAATTCTGTCAGAGGCACTACATGGTTCACTAAACCGTATTGTTTTGCTTCTTCTGCAGAAATCATTGCTGCGGTCATAATCATTTCCATCGCACGTCCTTTCCCTATTAATTGAGGCAGGCGCTGTGTTCCTCCGTAACCCGGAATTAATCCTAGAGATACTTCCGGCAAACCCATTTTGGCATTAACCGAAGCTACCCTGAAATGACAGGCCATAGCCAACTCTAATCCGCCTCCTAATGCAAACCCATTCACAGCAGCAATCACAGGTTTCCTTAAATTTTCGATGTAATCAAAAAGTGACTCCTGTCCTTCCGCAGCTAATTGTGCACCTTCAACAACAGTATAATTGGCAAATTCAGAAATGTCAGCTCCGGCTACAAAAGCTTTTTCGCCGCTTCCTGTCAAAATGATAACCCGAACATCTTCATCTTTATTTAATAATTTAATAGCCTCGCTAAGATCAGTTATAGTTGCCTTGTTTAAAGCATTGAGCTTTTCAGGTCTGTTAATCGTTACTGTAGCAATTTTTTCTTCAATAGAAATTAAAATATTTTTGTAGTTCATGACCGCTTTTTTAAGAGTTGGTGATAGGCAGGGAAACTGTAAATGTAGTACCTTTTCCGTAAGCTGACTCAAAGGTAATTGTTCCTTTGTAATTTTCGATGATGTTTTTTATAATTCCGAGACCAAGTCCCATTCCGCTGGTTTTGGTCGTAAACTTAGGTTCAAATATTCGGCCAATATCCAGCTTTTGAATTCCGATTCCGTTGTCTTTAACCGCAATTTCTACATTGTCGTCACGGCGTTTTACAGAAACAATTATTGATTTGTGAAATTGACTTTCGGGAATCGCCTGAGTCGCATTTTTTACCAGATTGGTAATCACACGGATCAATTGGGTACGATCCATTTTGGAAATGATTTCTTCCTCTTCTTTTTCGAAAGAAATATAATCTTCGTTGAAAATATCCAGTGCCAGTTCGACAACCTCAACTACATTTAATGTTTCATTTTGCTGAGCCGGCATCGAAGCAAAGTTTGAAAATGCGGAAGCCACAGATGTCATCGTATCAATCTGCTGAATCAAGGTTTCAGAATAATCGTTCATCTTCTGCTTAACATCAGGATCATTCGGATCAAACTTCCGCTGAAAACTCTGCACCGTTAAACGCATTGGCGTAAGCGGATTTTTAATTTCGTGCGCAACCTGTTTTGCCATTTCGCGCCAGGCTTCTTCACGCTCACTTTGCGCTAATTTAATCGCACTGGTTTCGAGTTTATCGACCATTCCGTTATAGGCTTTGATCAGGAAGTTGACTTCTTTACTATTCGCTTCTAAAACAATTTTTTCGTTTTTCTGATCCAGATTGGTCTCTTCCAAACGATCTGAAATAGTTTTCAGTGATTTTGTAATATAAGTCGAAAGGAAATACGCTAACGCGAAAGCAACCAACAACATAAACGAATATACCTGACTTAACCGGATTAGGAAAGTATTCAATTCGTTGTCGTAATAACCGTCGTCCTCTAAATAAGGAAGATTTAAAATTCCAAGAGGTTTGAATTTTTCATCTTTTATTAAACTGTAAGAAGATCTGTTTTTAACGCCATTAATCGTTTTAATATCAACAAAACGCTTTTCTATAGAAGAACGAACCAATTTTAAAATAAAATCAGGAATTGGAGGCGCAACCTTATCAACAGCAAAAGACTCTTTGGATGATTTTAATAATTTTCCGTTAAGGCTGTAAATATTAATTTCGATTTTATGAATCTGGGCCAATTCATGGATTTTGTCTTTAAAAATCAAATCCAGATTTCCTGTTTTTAAAGGATACGTTGTTGTTGCCAGAACATAGTTAATGTGTTCTTTTACAGCATTTTCTTTTCGTTCTAAACGTTCCTGATGGTATTCTTTGGCTTCGTTTTTAAACTGAATAATTGAAATCGAAGCTAATAAAAAAGATGCCACAATAATCAATACAATCATCGACAGGAAAATCCTGATACGAAGGGAGAGCATTGACATTTTGAAGTTTAGCATGTTTTTTTGTTTTTTGTTTGTTTCAGGTTTCAAGTTTCAGGTTAGGTTGCGATTGGAAACTTGAAACTTGAAACCTGAAACTAAAAAAACTATTTCTTCTCTCTAATTCTCTTATAAAAGCGGAATCCAAGCATAAGCAACATGGAGAATAAAATAATTCCGATTACACCGAAAATCCAGTTGAAAGCACTTTTTAAAACTACTAAAAAAACAACGGCAAACAAAATAATCGTTGCACCTTCATTAAACAAACGCATAGAGTTTCCTGAATATTTCACCTCATCTCTTTGCAATTGCCTGAAAATTTGATGACACTTTAAATGATATAGATACAATAGAAAGACGAAACCTAATTTGATGTGCATCCAGGGCATTTTGAGCCACGCATTTCCTAAATCTGTGAAAAACAGCATCCAAAAAGCAAAAATACTCGCCAAAACCGCTGATGGCCATGTAATAATGTACCAAAGGCGATAACTCATTATTTTAAATTGCGCCTGTAGAATTTCTTTTTCGGGAGATGGCTTATCATTTGCTTCTATTTGATATACAAATAAACGCACAATATTAAACAATCCTACAAACCAGGTTAGTACGAAGATAATGTGTAGTGATTTTAGATAATTGTAGTATTCCATTGTTATTGGTTTCAGGTTTCAGGTTTCAGGTTTTTCTCAAAGCTGGCTAAACTTGGAACATGAAACCTGAAACAAATATTATTTTGCCCAATCGTTAATCCAGTTTGAAACCGTTTGGCACCACTCATCGTCGTCATTTAGACACGGAACTGCCAAAAACTCTTCTCCTCCGTTTGCTTCAAAATCTTCTTTGGCGCGCATGGCGATTTCTTCCAGAGTTTCTAAACAATCTGAAACGAATGCTGGTGTTACAACCGCTAATTTCTTGATTCCTTTTGCAGGCATATTGTCAATTTCAACATCCGTATAAGGCTCTAACCATTTATCACCCGCTAAACGGGATTGGAAAGTCAGACTGTATTTATCTTCTGGAAGACCTAATAGTTTTACAACCTGTTTTGTCGTTTCATAACATTGGTGACGGTAACAGAATTCATGTGCCGGAGATGGCGTGTTGCAGCAGGAACCATCGATTTTGCAATGTGATTTAGTTACATCGGTTTTTCGGATATGACGTTCTGGAATTCCATGATACGAAAATAATAAATGATCGTATTCAAATCCAACTAAGTGTTTCTGGATTGAATCTGCTAAGTTTTGGATGTAATCCGGTTTGTTGTAAAATGCCGGAACATCGGTAAATTTCATGTGAGGGAATTTCTTCTTGCGAATTTCTTCTGCTTTAACCAAAATTGTCAAAGTCGAAGCCATTGCATATTGCGGGTACAATGGAAAAAGCATTACATCTGTAACCCCTTTATCGCTTAATTCCTGAAGTCCTTTTTCGATGGTCATGCTTCCGTAACGCATTGCAAGCGAAACCGGAACATTCACTAAAGGCTGTACTTTCTTTTGCATTCTTTCTGAAAGAACTACTAACGGAGAACCTTCTTCCCACCAGATTTTCGCGTAAGCATGTGCCGATTCTTCCGGTCTTTTTCTTAAAATAATGCCTCGAACCAATAATGCTCTTAATAAATACGGAACATCGATTACGTATTTATCCATTAAAAATTCATCTAAATACGGTTTTACATCTTTTGGTGTTGGACTTTCCGGAGAACCTAAGTTTACTAATAATACGCCTTTCATTATTGTCTTTGCTTTAAGCTTTTGTTTGTTTTTAAAATTTCGTCAAAAGTAGTCCTTGCTGCTTTTGTGAAATATGATAATTGTTACTTTTTAATTATGCTATTATTTTTAAAATTGATTTTAAATAATTTGTGAATATTCCTCTCGCAGATTCGGCAGATTCTAATTTGTGCTAATTAGTGAAATTAGTGTTTAAACATTAGCATTAATCGACATCAAATATTTTTTTGGTGTTGTTCCGAATTTCTTTTTAAATGCCGCTATAAAATGACTTCCGGTGCTGTAGCCTATTTTCAGTCCTACTTCGTTTACATTATAGGATCCGCTGTCTAATAGTTTTCTGGCGAAATCCATTTTGTAATCGAACAAAAAACCGTAAACCGTATCACCGTAAATTTGTTTGAAGCCCATTTTCAGCTTTTTCAGATTCAGGCCAATCTCATCTGCGAGTTCCTGCAAGCCTGGCGGTTCTGCCATATTAGCAATTACGATTTCTTTTGCCTTTCGGATTTTTAGAACATTATCTTCATCAATCAAAAACGGGCATTGTTCTGCATTTGGGTCTTCGGTCCTGTTGAAATATAAACTCAATAATTCGTATCCTTTTCCTTTATAATAGAGGTTTTTAATAGAAGGGTGAAGATTATAATGAAAAAGCTGACTCAGTACAATCGCCATTGAAGGACTGATATTTCCTTCGTTATAATACTTCTTATCTTTATTATCAGGACTTAAAAATGTAATATAATCCGCTTCCGCAGAAAATAAAGCATGAAATTTCTTGATAGACACAATTACTGAAATCACCCAGGAATTTTGAGCTAATTCTAAATTAAGCGGCAATTCTTTCTGCGGGTTATATAAAAGCAACGATTTTTCTTCTTTAAGTTCTAAAGTATAATTGCCCTGATTGAACAAAAATTTCGCATTTCCTTTTAGCCCAAAATGAAACTGTATGAGACCGCTCCCTACTTCACGCTGCGCAAAAAAAGGTTCTGAGCCGTCGTTTTGAAAACGGATAAGCGTAAAATCGTCTTCAATTTTAATTTCCTCCTCCATTGATTTCTTTATTCAGGTTACTATTCCCGTTTTTAATAAAACGAATAATTGGACATTCAAAATTAAATCTTTTTGATGGTTTATCCGATTACCTGCACTTAAATTTATAAAATCTTTATTGTTTCATTATTTAAATGCAACTTGAAATCACTTATCTTTTTTGATGAAGTTACCATACTAAAAAATCACTCCAATTTACTGGTTTTAAGCCTAAAATCTGTTTTCTGACTCCAAAATAAATCTGGCATTTTAAGAATAGTGATAATGTTTTAGTTATTCATAACAATTCTAAATTAATGTTTTCCTTATATAAATTAAAACCACACTCAAAAAGCCTCCGTATATAATTTTCAAAATCTAACCATTTTAAAAATTACAGATATGAAAACAAACAAAACAATCAAAAAGATCCTTAGGATAGGATTGGTGATTACCATACTATTCTTCTGTATTTTGCTTTTTCACATTATTACTGCCAAACCCGCAGTTTATGAAAGCCCAAATTTACAGGTAAGCCGTATTGATTTTAAGGAAAACATCGATTCTGTCCAGGCCAGACAAATATGCTTTGATTTAAGATCTATTAAGGGACTTACCTCTGATTCGATTATAGTGAAAAGAAATGTGGTCGTGTATTTCCACAACAATAAAATCACGAATTCTGAAAAAGTTTATAATGAATTAATGAGCAAAAGACCTTATGATGCCAAACGTTATATTCTTCCGGCAAATTTAGCCAACAAAGAAGTTTGTCCTGTAAATCAAAACAGTATGAGCTATAAATTATCTCAAAAAATAAATCAGTTTTTTAATTAACCCTTTAAATATTTTATTATGAAAAATTTTTCGAAAATTACACTTAGTGTATTGATAATTGCATCGGCAACTTTGACTTCCTGCAGTAATGATGATGATTCTGCACCTGTAAAAGCATCTATCTATAGTCGTCTGGGCGGAACTACAATGGTGGCAGATCCCGATAACTCAGGACAAATGATTGAACAGGGACGTTTAAGTTTCCGCAAAGTGGTAAACTCCACTATAGGATTAATTGTAGCTGACGTTCAGTCAAATGCTTCTGGGAATTTACAGGCACATTTTGCTCCGTTATTAGCAGAAACAGGAAATACTCAGGCTACCAACATTGCTAAATTATCAGATAACTTAACTGATTTCTTCTCTTATAATACAGGAGGAACAAATGCAGTAAATACGTATTCAGGCTTAAACATGGTTGCTGCACATGATCCGGCAGTCAATAAACGTATGGGAACAAAAGCCAGTAATGCAGATTATACAAAATTCGAAGGATATGTTGGTGCTGCAGCTAATGCAAACGGTGTTGCTTCTAATACAGAACTTTACACTGATATTGTAGCTGTATTAGAATCTTTAAGAACGCCAATCGTTCAAAAATAATTGATTTTTCTTAAAACCCTGCCTGTTGAAGGTAGGGTTTTATTTCATGAAACTGTTTTTATATTTAAATTTCTACCGCAATGAAATTGAATAAGATATAAAACAGAAAAATGAATCCGAACTCATAGCGATATTTTTTCGCAAGCTATTTAAAACAAAAGCCAGATTGTTATTTAGAATAAATATACATAACAAGTTGTCGAATCCTTGATATCATTATAAGTGGCAATAAATCCTATTTAAAACAGCCAAAATGAATCAATTTATTCCATAGCGATATAAAAAGTACCTCTAGCGTTGTTTTTATAAATTACTTAGTAATAATTTTGTTGCACTTTTTAACGAAAGTATAATATGGAAAATTTTAATATGTCCAGAACTACCACTTTTTACGCTTTAGGTTTAAGTTATAAAAAAGCAGATGCTACAATTAGAGGAAAATTTAGTTTAGATGCTAAAGCACAATCTGATTTACTTGCTCAGGCAAAAACCGAAGGAATAGAATCATTAATCGTCACTTCTACCTGCAACAGAACTGAAATTTATGGTTTTGCCAATCATCCGTACGAACTAATCAAATTACTTTGCGACAACAGTAATGGATCTGTTGAGGAATTTCGAGAGGTTGCCTATATCTACAAAAATCAGGAAGCCGTAAACCATATGTTTCGCGTAGGAACAGGTTTAGACAGTCAGATTTTGGGTGATTTTGAAATCATCAGCCAAATTAAAATCGCTTTCAACCTTAGTAAATCCGAGGGTTTAATTAATACTTTTATTGACCGTCTTGTTAATAGCGTTATTCAGGCAAGCAAAAAGGTCAAAACAGATACTGAAATTTCTTCTGGTGCAACATCGGTTTCGTTTGCATCGGTTCAATATATTATTAAAAACGTAGAAGATATTGGAAACAAAAATATTCTGCTATTCGGAACTGGAAAAATAGGACGAAATACCTGCGAAAATTTAGTAAAACATACTAAAAATGGTCACATTACGCTTATCAACAGAACGAAAAACAAAGCTGAAATCCTTGCCGGCAAACTAAATGTAATTGTAAAAGATTACGCTAACCTGCAGGAAGAACTACAACAAGCCGATGTTTTGGTTGTAGCAACAGGAGCAAAAAATCCAACTATTGACAAGACATTACTAAATTTAAAAAAACCGTTATTGATTCTGGATTTATCTATCCCAAGAAATGTAAATCCTGATGTGGAACAAATACCGGGTGTAACTTTAATACATCTTGATTATCTGTCACAAATGACAGATGATACCCTTGAAAGAAGAAAACAGCATATTCCGGCTGCAGAAGCTATAATTGAGGATATGAAATTAGAGTTCAATATCTGGATGAACGGCCGCAAATATGCTCCTACCATTCATGCGCTAAAAGCAAAACTAAACGATATGGTTGCCGGAGAACTGGCCTTTCATAAAAAGAAAATGCTAAATTTTGATGAAGAACAGGCTGAATTAATCAGTTCCCGAATTATACAAAAAATCACCAGTCAGTTTGCCAGTCACTTAAAAGACGAAAACACATCAATTGACGAAAGTATTGAGTTTATTGAAAAAGTATTTCAGATTGGACAGCTTGCACCAAAAATTATTCCTTCCCCAATTGAAGAAAAATACAAAATCAACCTCTCATAATAGTTAAACAGAATGTTCCTTACTTTTAAGGATCCAAAAAAATATGGCTCAAAAAGTTATCAGAATAGGAACCCGCGATAGTGAGCTCGCACTTTGGCAGGCCCACACAGTCGAAAAAAAATTAAATGATTTAGGCTTTAAGACTGAAATTGTTGCCGTAAAATCCCAGGGAGATATTATTCTCGACAAACCTCTTTACGAACTCGGCATCACGGGAATCTTTACTAAAACTTTAGACATTGCCATGATTAATGGCGATATTGATATTGCGGTGCATTCGATGAAGGATGTTCCAACAGCTTTACCAAAAGGTATTGTTCAGGCTGCAGTTTTACCAAGAGCGAATGTTTTAGACATTTTAGTCCATAAAGGAGATCCTGATTTTACAAATCCAAGTACTATCGCAACCGGAAGTCTGCGCCGTCAGGCACAATGGTTTAATAAATATCCAAATCATACTGTAGTTGATTTACGCGGCAACGTAAATACGCGTATGCAGAAATTACAGGATAACAACTGGGACGGAGCTGTTTTTGCAGCAGCAGGTTTAGAACGGATCAATCTAAAACCAGAAAACTACATCAACTTAGATTGGATGATTCCCGCGCCGGCACAAGGAGCAATGCTGGTTGTGGCAATGGAAAATGACAATTATACTTTAGATGCACTTTCGCAGTTAAATGATATCGAAACAGAAATTTGCACTCATATCGAACGCCAATTTTTAAGAACGCTTGAAGGTGGATGTACAGCACCGATTGGAGCTTTGGTTACCTATAACGAAGACGAAGACACTTTACATTTTCAAGGAGTTTTACTTTCTATTGACGGAAAACAGAAACTGGAAATAAACAAAACAGTTGATATTTCAGAATGGAAAAAACTAGGTTTCAATTCGGCTCAGGAGATTTTGAATAATGGCGGAACGGAATTGATGCAGCAAATCAAAGAATCCCTGAAAAAATAATGGCAAATCCAGTTCAGATATTATCTACTAAAATATTATCGCCTCTTCATAAGCAGGAATTGATGAAATATGGTATTGAAGTAATCGAAGCTGATTTCATCAAAACCGAAAACAAACCTTTCGAATTAAAAGACCTCAACGAAAGTCTGATTTTTACCAGTCAAAATGCCGTTCACAGCATTTTGTCTCATCCAAAATCAGAACAGCTGAAAAAGAAAAACGTGTATTGCGTTGGACTTAAGACCAAAACCTTATTGACCGATAACGGGTTCAATGTTGTTGCGTATACAGGTTATGCTGCGGATTTAGCCGAAATCATTACTTTGATTTATGGAAGTGAAAGCTATACTTTTTTCAGCGGAAATCTTAGAAGAGATACTTTGCCTGAAGCTTTAAAAGAAAACGGAATTAAATTCAATGAAATTCAGGTTTACGACACAACATTACAGCCTCAGAAAATAAAAGGAAATCCCGAAGCGATTTTGTTTTTTAGCCCGTCCGGTGTTAAAAGTTATCTGAAAGACAATAAAATTCAAAAACAAATCTGTTTCTGCATTGGTGATACCACCGCAGATGCTTTAGCTAAAATCACCAAAAACATTATCATCGCAGATCAGCCTACAATTGAGGACGTGATTGAAGATGTAATTCACGAATATAAATAACAAACCTAACAGGTTTCAATAAACCCGTTAGGTTTAAACATAAAAACTCATGTTAAAAAACGACCTATTTTTAAAAGCTTTAAAAGGAGAAACAGTACAGCGTCCACCAGTATGGATGATGCGTCAGGCAGGAAGATATTTACCTGAATTCAGAGCCCTGCGTGATAAATATGATTTCTTTACGCGATGTGAAACTCCGGAATTGGCTGCAGAAATTACAGTTCAGCCTATTCGCAGAATTGCTCCGGATGCAGCTATTCTTTTTTCAGATATTTTGGTTGTTCCAAGAGCAATGGGAATTCACGTGGAATTAAAAGACAATTTAGGTCCGATTATTCCGGATCCGATTCGCACCATGGAACAGGTAAATCAGGTTTTTGTTCCGGATGTAAACGAAACTTTAGGTTATGTTTTTGACGCTGTGAAATTGACTAAAGAAATGCTGAACGATGAGGTTCCGTTAATTGGTTTTGCAGGTTCGCCATGGACCATTTTTTGCTATGCGGTTGAAGGAAAAGGTTCTAAAAGTTTTGATACTGCAAAAGGATTCTGTTTTTCAAACCCAATTGCAGCTCACACTTTATTACAAAAAATCACAGATACTACTATTTTATACTTAAAAGAAAAAGTAAAATCGGGGGTAAATGCCGTTCAGATTTTTGATTCATGGGGCGGAATGCTTTCTCCGGTTGATTATCAGGAATTCTCATGGAAATACATCAACCAAATCGTTGACGCTCTGGCTGAGGTTACTCCGGTAATTGTTTTCGGAAAAGGATGTTGGTTTGCATTGAATGAAATGGGTAAAAGTAAAGCTTCTGCACTTGGAGTTGACTGGACGTGTTCTGCAAGAAATGCACGTTATTTATCTGGTGGAAATGTTACTTTACAAGGAAATTTCGATCCTTCAAGATTACTTTCGCCAATTCCGACTATCAAGAAAATGGTTCACGAAATGATCGACGAATTCGGAAAAGACAAATATATTGTAAATTTAGGTCACGGAATTTTACCAAATATCCCCGTAGATCATGCTAAGGCATTTATTGATGCAGTTAAGGAATATGGACAATAATATAGTTGAAAGTTTACGGTTGATAGTTGGTGGAAATAACTATCAACCATAAACCAACAACCATAAACTCATAAAAATGCTCAACAAAGGCCTAAGAGACGAAGAAAAAATCAGGATTGATAACGTTCTCAAAACGTTACGAACTCTTGTTTTTGTACCTCAGCCTTTAAGAAACACTCAAAAAGAAAATATTGAAAATCAACTAAAAGACTTTGGTTTAAACATTGAAACTTTAGTACAACATTCTAATGAAGATCTTATAGATTTATTAGTGCGTTGTCATTTGGATTTTGATCATTTAGAACAGTTTGCCGATTTTCTTTTAGAATTATCTAAAACCGAAGAATATAACTTTCAGGAAAAAGCTTTGGCACTTTATCAATATATTCAACTGAAAAGCAACGTTTTTTCTTTTGGAATAAATACTAAGATTGCTTCGGCGAAAGCCAAAAAACAATAAAAATGAAAGACAAATTTTATGCCTACATACAAAATTTACAAGACCAGATCTGTGCAGGATTAGAAGCTGTTGACGGAACAACAAAATTCCGTGAAGACCTTTGGAAACGTCCAGAAGGTGGCGGCGGAAGAACACGTGTTATAGAAAATGGAGCCGTTTTCGAAAAAGGTGGCGTAAACATTTCGGCTGTTCATGGAAAACTTCCTGAAACCATGCAGAAGATGTTTGGCGTTGGTGAAGCTGATTTCTTTGCCTGTGGATTAAGTTTGGTGATTCATCCAAAAAGTCCAATGGTTCCGACAGTTCATGCCAACTGGCGCTATTTTGAAATGTACGATGAGTCTGGAAATGTAATCCAGCAATGGTTTGGAGGCGGACAGGATTTAACGCCATATTATTTGTTTGAAGAAGATGCGAAACACTTTCATCAAACCTGCAAAACAGCCTGTGACAAACACAATCCGGAGTTTTATCCAAAATATAAAAAACAGTGTGATTCGTATTTTTGGAATGCGCACAGAAACGAAGCCCGAGGACTTGGCGGTTTATTCTTTGATTACTGCAAAGCAAATGATTCAATGTCAATGGAAAACTGGTACAATTTTGTAACCGAAGTCGGAAACAGTTTCCTTGAAGCTTATGTTCCAATTGTAGAAAGAAGAAAAAACCTTCCTTATACTCAGGAACAAAGAACGTGGCAGGAAATTCGCCGTGGACGCTATGTAGAGTTTAATCTGGTTCATGACAAAGGCACTTTATTCGGTTTAAAAACCAATGGAAGAATAGAAAGTATCCTCATGAGTTTGCCTCCACACGTGCAATGGGTTTACGATCACCATCCGGAAGCTGGAAGCGAAGAAGAAAAACTGATAAAAGTACTCGAAAATCCTGTAGACTGGATTTAACTTTAGAAGAAAATATAAAAAAAGCCCTAAAACATCAATTTTAGGGCTTTTTCTCTTTTTAGATTATTTAGTACTTAATTCTTCAATCATATCCAAAGTCTGCAAAATGATGTTTTTATCTCCGTTGGATGAATTTAGTTTTAACTCAAATTTCAGCTTGTTATCTAGCAGTTTTTTACCGGAATACAACGTAACATCTGTAAACTGCTGTGCTAGTCTGTTCAGGCTTTTTATATCAGAGGGTTTTGCTTCGCCTGAATTAGAATAGGCTGTTACTAATTTATCCATGCTCACTTGGGCAGCAAAATAGTTTTGTTTCAGCTCTTTTTTAACTTCTTTTGAAAACGAATTGTCTTTCGGAAAAATATGATCAATGCTGTTTCCAATAATCACCACATCTTTCTCTTTAAAAATGAACAAATTACCAAACTCCTGAGTTCCTTTTATTTCATAGTAATTTCCTTTTTGAGTCAATCCTTTTTTACGAACGCCTAATTGAATTAGTTTATCCCCAAAAGTCGGGTGTGTTGAAGTAAAAATTACTGAAAATAACGGCACAGTTTTTTTAACCGTTTTTACCACTTCTTTAGACTCAAAATTCTCATCGTACTCATACGTTTTTGTGGTAACTTCTCTTTCTGCCATATCATAAAGAAACATGCTTAAATCTCCGTCGAAAAGCGTTGCTGTAGCTTTTTCATCAATAATGGTCGAAATAAGATCGGTAGCCACGCCAATATCTTCTTTTAGAATATAAGGATTGTTAAAAACCTCAGCAGTCAAAGTCGGAAAACTATTCAGCATTTCCTTCGTATTAAAATGATACGTCAGATAACCGAGTGGCTTTTGGGCAGGAAAATAATTAAAAATGTTTTTATTGGCTTTCCTGTTGCTAATTTTGCTTACTAAATCGGCAATTGGTTTGGAGTATTCGACAATTTCTTCAATTCGTGCATTATCATTATCAAAATAAAAATCGACATTGATACCTTTTACAAAATTTCCCCAGTTTTTCTGACTCGGAAAAAATTTATTATACGTTGTAAATTGTGCCAAAGCCATATACGCCGAATTAAAACCACTCAATGCTGCCCCATAATCAACCCAGCATGAAATGTCGGCGGTTTCATGCACTTTATCTGAAGTCGGGACAGTAAAACCATTTTCAAAAAGCAATTTTATGAATCTGTTTTGACTGATGGCCTGAATGCTGTCAAAAGCAGTCTGTTCTTTTTGGTAATTGCCATAATAATTATCTGAGTAATCTGTATAAGTTGTGTCTATAGAAGATTCAACCGGTACATCAATAACAATATCTGTAGCTTCTACCGCTACTGAATCTACAACAGGTGGAGGTGGTATAGTATAATCATTATAAGAATATTTTTTAGTCAATCCAAAAATGACCAAATGGCTGTCATTCCAGGCCATAGTCGTTTTTTTATCGCTGGAATTATATACAGAATACTGCCCAAAATCTTCAATTAAAGGTTTTGCAACAGAATCACTTTCCTGATCTTTCTTAACTAAGAAATTTTTAATATCGTTTCTGTTTTTAATTGGAATTGTAATTTGATAATACGGAATGCTATCCGAATAATTCCCATGGGCGGTTATTTTCTGATCTAATTTTATAAGGTCTGCATATTGATTGACATCCAGCTTCATTTTGCCATTTTTCAATAGTGAATGATTTAAGACCTCAGCAACACTTACTTTTTTAGAAAGCTGACTTCCGTTAAACTGAATAAAATAATCCTGCTTTTTCGAAAGAGTCTGACTCTGGGTTAAACCATACGTGAATAAAATGAATAAGATAAAAAACTGTTTCATGTGTAAGTATAATGATTATTGAGTTAATTGAATTGTATTGTTCATGAGTGATGATTTTTTAAGGACACTGTACATGCTTTGTTTTAAAAAAACCGTTTTCTTGTTTTTAGACATTTTGCTGTTCGCATTGGATGCCGATAGGATATCACGGTCGAAAGTGTAAATAGATATAATGCTGGCTTTTTCCAGATCTTCCTTTTTCTTTTCGTCTTTAATGAGTTTTTCAGGAATAGGATAGGAAGCCATTCTTTCAAAACTCTTCGAATCTGCTGTAAAATGGATTTGATTCTTTTGCTTGTTCAAAGTATTTATAACTTCGTTCAGTGCTTTCGTATTTTTATAATCTAATTTGATGATAAAAACATATTTGTCAAAATCGGTTTTGGTTGAAACATTTGAAATCCCTTCAATTTTTGATACTTTAGTTTTAAATTCATCCAGTTTCTGACTGATCTCCTGTTCATTTGGGATTTTCACGCCATCCACTTCTTCCAGCCAGATAGCTGATTTAGTTTTTAACCATGATTGGGAAAAGTCAACCATCAGTGTGTATTCGCCACTTTGATCGTCGTGGTGCTTAATTCTTTCTGTTATTTCAAAACAGCTTGTTAAAAGCAGGCAGCAGCATAATGCAAATATTTTCTTCATGTGGGAAATTTAAATTTGAAACACATTCCATAAGAAGATTCTTAATTGAAATTTTTATGAGCGGTACGAATTTAGATAATATTAACGAATTCTCATTCATCCTGAACTCTTTATTTGGACGTTTTTTATTTAACTTTGCGACACTTATTTTAATTTCATTTTTAAAATGGATATGAACTGTTTATAGACAAATATTCCGTTTTAGATTTTATAAAAAACACTCTATGTTCCCATTACAAAGAAACCGCCGTTTAAGAACCAATGAATCTATTCGCTCTTTAGTTCGTGAAACTAGTTTAAGTCCACAGGATTTTATGCTTCCGATGTTTGTTGCCGAAGGAAAAGATGTAAAAGTTGCAATTCCGTCGATGCCCGGAATTTACCGCCATTCATTGGATAACACTATTAAAGAAGTAAAAGAAGCCTGGAATCTGGGAATCAAAGCAGTTAATATTTATGTAAAAGTAAGTGAAAACCTTAAAGACAATAAAGGTGTTGAAGCCTGGAACAAAGACGGTTTAATGCAACAGACTATTCGTGCCATTAAAGATGCAGTTCCTGAAATGATTGTGATGCCGGATGTAGCTTTAGATCCTTATTCAATTTATGGTCATGACGGTATCATAGAAAACGGCCAATTGATTAATGATGCAACGGTTGATGCTTTGACAAGAATGAGTTTGAGCCATGCCGAAGCCGGAGCCGATTTTGTAGCACCAAGCGACATGATGGACGGAAGGGTTTTGGCTATCAGGAAAGCCCTTGAAGAAAATGGACATCACAATGTTGGGATTATGAGTTACAGTGCTAAATATGCTTCTGCATTTTACGGACCATTCCGTGATGCGTTGGATTCTGCACCAGTAGATTCTCAAAATATCCCAAAAGACAAGAAGACTTATCAGATGGATTATGCTAACCGAATTGAGGGAATTCGTGAAGCATTATTAGATGTTGAAGAAGGTGCAGATATTGTAATGGTAAAACCTGGAATGGCATATTTGGACATCGTTCGTGAGGTAAAAAATGCTGTTCATGTACCGGTTGCAGTTTATCAGGTATCTGGTGAGTACGCTATGGTAAAGGCCGCAGCTGACAAAGGGTGGCTGGATCATGACAAAATTATGATAGAGCAACTTTATTGCATTAAGCGTGCAGGAGCTAGTATTATCTCTACTTATTTTGCAAAAGAAGCTGCTTTAATTTTAAACAAATAAAAATGAAAAAACTATTATTTCTAGCCGCATTTTTAGCTTTTGCATCATGTAAAAAAGAGAGTCAGGAACCGTTTGGAAAATCAACAGAAAACAAAACAGAAGCTTATTCTGAAGGCGAATCGGCAGAAATCAAAACTCCTGAAAATTTAGGTAAAGAGATTTTTGAAGGAAAAGGAAATTGCACCTCCTGCCATCAGCCAGACCAAAAAGTAATTGGTCCAAGTATCAAGGAAATCGCCAAAATCTACAAAGACAAAAAAGGCGACATTGTTACTTTTTTGAAAGGAAACGGAGAACCTATTGTCGATCCGGATCAGTTTGCTGTCATGAAAACCAATTTTCCGGTAACGCAGGCTATGTCTGATGAAGAATTAAAAGCTATCGAAACCTACATTTATAGTCACTTGAAATAGATATAAAACAAAAACGGCACTAAATCTTTAGCGCCGTTTTTCATTCTATTTGTTTTCTTACCAGATTTTAACTCTTTTTTCTGGCTCAACATACATTTTATCTCCTTTTTTGATATCGAAAGCATCATAAAAAGCATCAACGTTTTGAATTGGAACAACAGCTCTGTACATTCCCGGAGAATGTGGATCCGTTTTTACCTGACTTTTGAGGGCTTCGTCTCTTGATTTTGTTCTCCATACCGTTGCCCATGAAATAAAGAAACGCTGTTCTGGTGTAAAACCATCAATTAATCCAGGATTTCCATTGGCTTTCAAATACAATTGTAAACCGTCGTAAGCAGCATTGATTCCACCTAAATCCCCAATATTTTCACCTAAAGTAAATTTTCCATCAACATGAATTCCTGGCAGAGGTTCTAATGCACTGTATTGATCTGCCAGTGCACCGCCAAGCGCAGTAAATTGTTTTAAATCATCTGCAGTCCACCAGTCAACAAGATTACCATCTGCATTGAAACGGGCACCTGAATCATCAAAACCATGTGAGATTTCATGACCTATTACAGCACCTATTCCACCATAATTTACAGCTTCATCAGCCTGATAATTATAAAATGGCGGCTGTAGAATAGCGGCAGGAAATACAATTTCGTTATATGATGGATTAAAATAAGCATTTACAGTCTGAGGAGACATTCCCCACTCTGACTTATCAACCGGTTTACCTAATTTATCTAAGTTTTCAGCATAAGCCCATTTCGCCAAATTTTTCATGTTGTCAAAATAAGTTCCGCCTTCAGAAACGTTTTTAAGTTCTAGTTTTGAATAGTCTTTCCATTTATCAGGATATCCAATTTTAATAGTCAGCTTTTTAAGCTTTTCAATTGCTTTTGCTTTTGTAGCTTCAGACATCCATGGCAGTGCATTGATTCTGTTTTCATAAGCAAGCATCACATTCGCAATCATGTTTTTAGCTTTTTCTTTCGCTTCAGCAGGGAACAATTTCTCCACGTACAGTTTACCTAAAGCTTCTCCGGTTGCACCATTGATTACCTGCAAAGCTACTTCCTCACGTGGTCGCTGTTTTAAAGCACCTGTTAACGTTTTTCCGTAGAAATCAAAATTGGCACTTTCTATTTCTGTACTCAATGTTGAAGCTGCTCTGTTTAATGCAGACCATTTTAAATATTCTTTCCAGGCCTCTACTTTCTTTTCAGTAAAAGTTTTTTCTAACGCAATCATGTAACGTGGCTGCGCTACATTAACTGTATCTAATTTTGCCATACCCACTCCGGCAAAGTATTTATCCCACTGAATTGAAGGTGTATCCTTTTTTAAATCGGCAACTGCTGTTGGGTTGTATTGTTTTCTACGGTCTCTTCTTTCAACTCTGTCTAATCTTGGCGCTGACATTTCAATTTCTAAAGCCAGTATTTGTTTGGCACTTTCTTTGGCTTTAGCCGGAGATTCACCAATAAACTGAAGCATTCTGGCAACGTGAACTTCATATTTCTCACGTTTTTCTTTTGAATCTTTATCATCAGAATTATAATAATCTTTATCAGACAATCCTAAAGTTCCCGGAGTTAGAGAAACAGTATTTTTATTACTGTTTTTTGCGTCAGCTCCAACATACACTGCAAAAAAACCTGCTCCGCCCTGTGACTGCATTTCAATCAGATAATTTTGTAAATCGGCTACATTTTTTATAGCGTCAATTTTCTTCAAATAAGGTTTAAGTGGCGTAATGCCTCTTTTGTTTCTTCCAACAGTGTCCAAAATCGTATTAAATAAAGCGATGGCTTTACCCTGATCTGTGTTTGATTTGTACTTCGGATCTTTCGAAGCTTCTTTTAAAATTGCTAACGAATTGTCATCCGTTTTCTGACGCAATTCATTAAAGCTTCCCCAGGCATTTCGATCACTCGGAATTTCGGTTTTATCCAGCCAGGTTCCATTTACATATTGAAAGAAATCCTGTTTTGGGCTAATCTCCTTTTTCATATAAGAAGTATTAATCCCGGGTTCCTTTGGTGTTGTGTTTTGAGCTTCTGCTGTTGCAAATGAAAGCATTGCAGAAAAAGCATAAAACATTGGTGTAGTAAGCACTTTTTTCATTTATATTTAACTTTTTAGAGTTTCTGCAAACATATTGCTAATATCCGAATCCCTATGTTAAAAATTCAGCTAATAATTTATTAAAGATTGTTTTTCAATTAATTTACTCACCTATAGTTGAATTCAGTGTTAAAAAAATGCATAACGAAACATTTTAAAAAGCCCTTTTTGTATTTTTGCGCCAAATTATTTTTATGAAATCTCTCCTTTACAAATACCGAAAATTCTTCATCATCTTAGGAGTGTTTTCAGCAATCACCATTACGCTGTTTTATTTTGCTTTAAAACCTCAAAAAACATTACCAATTTATAATCCGGCTGATGTAAATCCGGAATTGGTTGATAGCACAATTCAGTATAAAAGTAAATACCACACAATTGCTGATTTTTCGTTTGTAAACCAAAACGGGGATACTATTACTCAGAAAAACTATGAAGGAAAGATATATGTTGCCGATTTCTTCTTTACTACCTGTGGATCAATCTGCCCAAAGATGACGACCAATCTGGCTGATGTACAAAAAGCGGTTTTAAATAATCCGAAGGTGATGTTACTTTCACATACCGTTTTTCCTGAAACAGACAGTATTCCGGTTCTAAAAGCCTATGCCATAAAACACGGAGTCGTTGACAGCAAATGGAATCTGGTTACCGGCGATAAAAAAGAAATTTATACAATGGCCAGAAAATCTTATCTGGCAGTAAAGCTTGGAAGACCTGATCAGCTTTATGATATGGTACATACAGAAAATTTTGTCCTGGTAGATCAAAAAAGACGTGTTCGCGGATTTTATGACGGAACCGATAAAGAAGACATGAAACGTCTTTTGGAGGATATTGATTTCTTATCCCAAGAGTAAGATCCTTGATTTTTAGAAACATTTAGCATATTCAAAAGCATTAATTGCCTTTAAATAAATAATAATTACCTATTTTTGCAATCTAAATTCAATCTAAATAAGCTTGCAAAGTACTATCCATACCCTTAAAAAAGGCGAAAAAGCCATTATCAAAGATTTTGATATCGATTTGATTCCTTTAAAATTGTTAGAGATGGGTTGTTTGCCGGGCAGCCTGGTCGAATTACTTCAAATTGCTCCTTTCGGGGATCCTCTATATTTAGACATTAACGGCTCACATGTTGCCATCCGTGTTGAAACCGCTCGTGAAATTGAAGTTGAACTGATCAAAAACAATTTATAATGAGCATTCAGAATATCAATGTTGCCCTTATCGGGAATCCAAATACAGGAAAGACTTCAGTTTTTAATCAGCTTACAGGTTTAAATCAACAGGTAGGGAATTATCCGGGAATTACTGTTGAGAAAAAAATGGGTTTTTGCAAACTTCCGCATAACATCAAAGCCAATATTCTGGATTTGCCCGGAACGTATAGCCTGAATGCCAGCTCCATGGATGAAAGTGTTGTCATTGAACTTTTGCTAAACAAAAACGATAAATTATATCCCGATGTTGCAGTTGTTGTAACAGATGTAGAAAATCTGAAACGAAATCTACTGATTTACACTCAGATAAAAGACCTTGAAATTCCGACAATCCTGGTCATCAATATGTCGGATCGTATGAAAAGTAAAGGCATTACGCTTGATATCCCGTATTTAGAAGAAAAACTGAAAACTAAAATTGCATTGGTGAGTTCACGCAAAGGTTTTGGAATAAATGAGCTAAAGGAATTAATTGTTTCTTATAAAACGATTCCGAATGAACCTTGTTTGAATGCTTCGGTTATTGACACTGCTTATTTTGAAAAATTGCAGCATGCATTTCCAAATCAGCTATTGTACAAATTGTGGCTTGTTATTACGCAGGACGTCAATTTTTCAAATTTAGATCGTAATGAAATCCGAAGTACTTTTACCAAATCACATTCCGAATTAAAACGTCTTCAGCAAAAAGAAACTATCAAACGTTATCAGTTTATAAATGATGTTTTGAAAGAAGGTTTAAAAGTTGATGCATCGATGGCAAAAGACATCAGGGCAAAACTGGATCGTGTGCTGACCCATAAAGTTTGGGGTTATGCTATTTTCTTTGCCATTTTATTTTTAATCTTCCAATCGATATTTAGCTGGTCAACCATTCCGATGGATTTTATTGACAGCACTTTTGCTTCTTTAAGCAGCTGGGTTGCCAAAGAACTGCCTAGCGGTATCTTAACTGATTTGCTTTCGCAAGGAATCATTCCGGGAATTGGCGGCGTTATTATATTTATTCCGCAGATTGCATTTCTGTTTCTTTTCATCTCAATTCTTGAAGAAAGTGGATACATGAGCCGTGTAGTATTCCTGATGGACAAAATCATGCGTAAATTTGGCCTTTCAGGAAAAAGCGTTGTACCCCTGATTTCAGGGACAGCCTGCGCTATTCCGGCGATTATGGCAACCCGAAATATTGAAAACTGGAAAGAGCGTTTAATCACGATTTTGGTTACGCCTTTCACGACCTGCTCAGCAAGATTACCGGTCTATGCGATTATCATTTCATTGGTAATTCCAAAACAACGTATTTTAGGCATACTAAATCTTCAGGGATTATCATTGATGTTGCTGTATCTGTTAGGTTTTGGAACTGCAATCCTGTCAGCTTATATTCTGAATAAAGTTTTAAAACTGGAATCCAAAACCTATTTCGTTGTCGAAATGCCCAGTTATAAACTACCGCTTTTCAAGAACGTTGGAATCAATGTTGTAGAAAAAACAAAAGCATTTATTGTGGGTGCGGGTAAGATCATCCTTGCGATATCGGTTATTTTATGGTTTTTAGCCTCATACGGACCTGGAAAAGAATTTAATGAAGCAGAAAATATCGTTAAAGAAAGATTTGTCAATACAACCCTGACAGAAACTGAATTTGAAAACGAAGTAGCTTCTCAAAAACTGGAGAATTCCTATATCGGATTAATGGGAAGAGCGATCGAACCTGCCATTCAGCCTTTAGGTTACGACTGGAAAATCGGAATTGCCTTAATCAGTTCGTTTGCAGCCCGTGAAGTTTTCGTAGGAACACTTGCTACCATTTACAGTGTGGGCGATACGGATAATGAATCAACTATAAAAAGCAAAATGCAGGCAGAAGTACGTCCTGATACCGGAGGAAAAGTCTTTAATTTTGCAACCGGAATCTCATTATTGCTGTTTTATGCGTTTGCCATGCAGTGTGCAAGTACATTGGCTATCACAAAGAAAGAGACAAACTCATGGAAATGGCCGGCAATGCAATTGGGCTTTATGAGTGCATTTGCTTATCTGACCGCTTTAATAGCCTATCAAATTTTAAAATAACGAGTCATGATTCAGGAAATTATAGCATTTGCCATATTAGGACTCGCAGTTGGGTTTCTGATTAAAAAATTCTTCTGGAAGTCTAAAAAGAAAAAAGACTGTGGAGATGGAAATTGTGGCTGTTCTTAGGAGATTTCGCAGAGATTCACAAAGAAAAAAAAGCTTCACAAAGTTTAAACTATGTGAAGCTTTGTGCCTTCTTAGCGTAACTTTGTGGAATAACTAAATTACTTCACTCCCTCCCATTCTGCATAAAACTGAGCCAGGAAGGTTTCCATAAAACGGTGTCTTTCTTCAGCAATTTGCTTTCCTGTTTCTGTATTCATTTTATCTTTTAAGAGCAAAAGCTTTTCGTAAAAATGATTTATCGTAGGAGCATTGTTTTTTTTATATTCATCTTTAGTCATATTGGTTACAGGTACAATTTCAGGATCATACATGGCCCTGTTTTTGAATCCGCCATAATTAAATGCCCTGGCAATGCCAATAGCACCAATAGCATCTAAACGATCTGCATCCTGAACAATATCCAATTCGACAGATGAAAACTTCTTTTCGAAATTCCCGCCTTTGTATGAGATATTTTCAATGATATTCACAACATGCTCAATAATATCTTCAGTTATATTTTCAGATTCTAAAAACAAACGTGCCGTTTTAGGACCAATAGTTTCATCACCGTTATGAAATTTGCTGTCGGCAATATCATGAAGCAAAGCCCCTAACTGAACTACAGTTAAATCGCAATCCGTACTTCCGGCAATCAAAAGAGCATTTTTATACACTCGTTCAATATGAAACCAGTCATGTCCACCTTCGGCATTATTAAGTTTTTCTTTTACAAATTGAATTGTTTTATCTATTAGAGCTGAATTATTCATACTATTTCAAACTTAACTTTATACTTTCTTTTTTTAATGCTAAAAAGGATTTTTGGTTGAACCTTCATTTGGTCTTTATTTAAAAAATTGACCTGAAATATTAAAAAAATGTTGATTGTCAAAGATTTAAAAACTTCAACAATCAACATTTTATATGGCTTATTTTTTAAACGCAACAAAATTGCATTTTAAAAAAAGTAAGTTTTTTTTATTTAAATTATAATCTCGCTGGTTCAACCCATTTGAAAATATGCGATTCTTTTGGGATTACAATTCTTTCAGAGATTCTTGCCATACGAGCCGGTAATTTCATTAAATATTCTCGGGCTTTTTCTGCTTCATCTGTTAAATTAGAAATCTTATCAATTTCCCACTTATCAATTAATTTCTGAAGTATTTCAACATAATCTGTTGCAGTATAAACTCCGATTCGCTGAGCAGAATCTGAAAATTGTTCGAAAGCCGAACTAATCTTTTGACCTGATTCTCTTAAGAAATGCGCAGGCATAACGATTTTTTGCTTCATCATGTATTGAAACGCCAGCATCATTTCGCTCGGATCAACCTGAAAAATGCGATTTACAAATTCACTATATGCATGATGATGGCGCATTTCGTCGCCAGCAATCATTTTACACATTTTAGATAACTTTTTATCGCCAAAATTTTTAGCTATTTGAGATACCCTGTTGTGGGAAACATACGTTGCTAATTCCTGAAAACTTGTGTACACAAAGTTTTTATAAGGATCTCTTCCTGTTCCAATATCAAATCCATCGTTGATCAAATGTTGTGTTGTCATTTCGATTTCACGCATGTTCACACGGCCAGACAAATACAGGTATTTATTTAGCAAATCACCATGACGGTTTTCTTCGCCGGTCCATTGCTTTACCCATCTCGCCCATCCGTTACCGCCATTTTCAACCTGATCTACCTGATCCACCCCTTCTACATCCATGAGCCAGGATTCATATGTTGGCAGGGCTTCTTCAGTAATTGTATCACCAACAAGTGTTACCCAGAAATCATATGGAAGTTCTTTGGCAATTTCACGCAATTCCTTTACCTCTTCAAAAAAATTTTCTCCCTGAGAATTAGGCAGGAAATCTGTTGGCTGCCAAATTTTTTCAACCGGAATTAAATACTGTTCAACGAAGCTTTCCACGTTTTTTTCCAAAAACTGCATTACTTCTAATCTAATGTTTTTTATAGACATTACTTTATTAAAATTTGGATTTAAGCCTGGTTATTAAAACTTAAATCTGTTTATACTCATTAACTCCCTCTTTTACTGATTTTTCAGTAATCACCATCAATTCTTCAAATTTATAATCTTTTACAGCCATTGCCTGATGAACCGTAAAAGTAAGATGGTTTCCTAATCCAACCGGAAAAAAACCATATCTGACCATTTTCCATGAATTATTGATACTAACTGGTACTACATACGCAGAAGGCGCATATTTACATAAAATTTTTAAGCCGCTTTGCGCAAATTCTTTAGGTTTTCCGGTTTTGCTGCGTGTTCCCTCAGGAAAAATGACAGCAGATCTGGTATTCTTTTCGATATATTCAGACAAGCCTTTGATTACAGGAATCGCTTGTTTAGGGTCTTTACGGTCAATTAGCACTGATCCTCCATGTTTCAAATTGAAAGAAACACTCGGTATTCCGCTGCCTAACTCTTTCTTACTTACAAATTTACAATGAAAACGTCTAAAGTACCAAATCATTGCAACGATATCATACATACTTTGGTGATTGGCCACAAAAATAATCGGAACACCTTTCGGTATTGTATCTACTCCGGTAACTTTATAAGTCGTTCCCACAAGCCTGGTACAGCTTAAGAGACCTAAATTTAGGTAATCAACACTTTTTTTATGAGCCTGATAACCAAAAAGATTAAGGCAAATCCATTGTATCGGGTGAAAAATCACCAAACACAATCCAAAACATAAATAATAAATTACGGAGATTGGATATGAAATTATCTTTTGCATGCTTAAAAATTAAATGCCAAAAGTAGTAAATATATTTTTAGCGGTATAAAATTTGAAAACAATAACCGCTTTTATGGTTTAATTGTACCTTTGTGCCTCTAATTGCAAATTTTTTCTGAATTAAATGAACTTCACTTACCCTAAAAATGAACGCTTAAAGAGCAAAACCACCATTGGATTACTGTTTTCTGAAGGGAAATCGGTTTCAAAATATCCGTTGCGTTTGGTTTACTGTCAGGCGGATGAAAATTCAGAAGAAAAAATCAAAATTGGCGTTTCGGTTTCAAAGAAATATTTCAAAAAAGCCGTTGACCGTAATTATTTCAAAAGAGTTTTAAGAGAAACCTACCGGCTAAATAAACATTTGCTTTGGGATAATCTGCATCAGCCTTATTCAATGATGTTTTTTTACCAGACAAAAGACCGGCTAACTTACGAAGAAATCAATACCAAAACGGTTCAGCTGTTTGAGAAATTTATTCAGCAAGTAAATAAAACTACAGATTCAGAAGCTAAAACTGAAATCTAAATCTTCAAACATAATTTTGTATATCAAATTAGACAAAGAATTATAAAAAAATTGTAGTTTTAACTCTAAATTGGAACTTTATGAAATATATTTTCTGTTTTTTCTTTTTTGGATTATTTTTTTCTAACTGCGCAAAAAACAGTGAAGAAAATGGGACTACTGATATGGCAATCACCTCAGTAAAATTGCCTGCAAAAGTGGAATCAATATCAGGAACAGATGTAAATTTTCCACAAAAAATCATCAAAAATGCTTCTCTTCGATTTGAAACTAATGATTTAGAAAAGACTTTTAATCAGATCCAAACTGCAATCAAAGAAAACAAGGGAAATGTTCAAAACGATTATCAGGAAAAGAATTATCACAACATTAGCAGAAATTTAACAGTTCGCGTTCCAAGCCAGAACTTTGATTCTTTTTTAAAGGCCATATCAAAAGGTGTTTCTTATTTTGATGAGAAAAACATCTCTTCTCAAAATGTTACAGAAGAATTTATTGACTTAAATTCAAGACTAAATACAAAACGAAAACTTGAAACTCGTTATTTGGAAATATTACAAAAAGCCAATAAAATAAGCGAAATCCTGGAAATTGAAAAACAAATTTCAGCTATTCGAGAAGAAATTGAAGCCAAAGAAGGACGATTGAATTTAGAAAACAGAGTTTCAGAAAGCACTTTTACGATTAACTTTTACAAAACTATTGCTGAGAAAGAAGGTGTAAAAATTTCGTACGGTTCTAAAATCTGGATCGCTATTAAATCAGGATTTTTTAGTCTCTCAGAGTTTTTAATATCAATCATTAGTCTTTGGCCATTTACTATCCTATTCGTTGTTCTGGTATATTTTATTAGAAAACGATTTAAAAGAAAAAAAGCATAAATCATGTACCCTTATTTTAAAAAGAAATTCATCATACCAGCCGCTGCCGCAGGATTTTTATTTATTGGAGCCAGTTTCAAAGAAGACTTTTTTGAAATTGCCAAGCAAATAGAAATTTTCACGACCTTATTTAAAGCCGTTAACACCAATTATGTCGATGAAACCAATCCGGGCGACCTGATGGACAAGGGCATTAAAAGCATGTTGGGAAGTTTAGATCCTTACACCGTTTATTTTAATGAGCAGGATGTGGTTAATTTTAAAATCAACAATACGGGTGAATATACAGGTATTGGTGCTATGATAGCCCGTAAGAAAGACCGTTTAATTGTTCGCGAACCTTATAAAAATTATCCGGCAGATAAAGCCGGGTTAAAAGCAGGCGACGAAATTATTCAGATCGGGGATGTTTTGATTGCTGATTTTAAGGATGACGCTTCACAATTGCTGAAAGGAACAAAAAATACTAAAATCAAAATAAAATACCTGCGTCAGGGAAAAACTTACACTACAGACCTTGTTTTGGATGAAGTGGATATTAAATCGGTTCCGTTTTATGGGAAAATTGATGATAAAACGGGATATATTGTTTTGGCACATTTTAGCAGAAAAGCAGCGTTTGAAGTAAAAGAAGCTCTTGAAAAACTTAAAAGTGACGGCGCTACACAGATTGTATTGGACTTAAGAGGAAATCCTGGCGGACTATTAAATGAAGCTATTGATATCTGTAATTTATTTGTTCCAAAAAATGAAGTAATTGTAACTACAAAATCCAGAATTGAAAAACACAACAATACTTATAAAACAACCAAAGAACCTATAGACACTCAGATTCCGCTGGCTATTTTAGTAAACGGAAAGAGTGCTTCGGCATCAGAGATTGTTTCGGGAGCTTTACAAGATTTAGATCGTGCTGTAATTTTAGGAAGCCGCAGTTTTGGAAAAGGTCTGGTTCAGCGCACTGTTGAATTAACGTACGGAACACAGTTAAAAGTAACTATTTCACGTTACTATACTCCCTCCGGACGTTGCATTCAGGCATTGGATTATTCGCATAAAGACAAAAATGGTGTAGCCCAAAAAACAGATTCTAAAAACTTTAATGCTTTTAAAACCAGAAAAGGAAGAACCGTTTATGATGGCGGTGGCGTTCTGCCGGATATTGAACTGGATGAAACCAAAATGAGTCCGATTACAAATGCGCTATTAAAAAACGACGGAATTTTTGATTATGCGACTACTTACTATTATAAAAACCCGAATTTGGGAGATAAAATTCCAACCATCACAGATGCTGATTATACTGCTTTCAAGCAATATTTAAAAGTCAACAAGTTTACTTTCGATACAGAAACTGAACTGGCATTGAAAAACACTTTGGCAGCTGCCAAAAATGAACAAATTGATGAAGCTATTGTCATTGAATATAAACAGTTATTAAATGCACTTGAAAAAAGTGAAACCACATTATTAGACAAAAATCAAAAGGAAATTAAAAACCTGATTTTAGAGGAACTTATAAAAAGGTATCAATATCAGGAAGGATTATATCAATATTATATTAAAAACAATTCAGAAATTAAAAAAGCGGTAAACGTGTTAAACAATCAAACTGAGTATAAAACCATTTTAAAGATGTAAAAGATGAAACTTTGCAGCTCCCTGTTTCTGTTATTTATTTACAATTTATGGGCGCAGCAAAAACCCATCGAAACCATTTATTTTGATTTTGATAAATATATACTTAGCAGTCAGCAAACCAAAGTCATTACTGATTTTGCAAAAAACATAGACACCACAAAAATAGAGTCAATACAAATTTATGGTTATTGCGATGATCGTGGTACTGATGAATATAATTATCGCTTATCGAGGGACCGTGTTAATACCGTTCAGAAAATATTAGTTTCTACTGGATTTAACAAAAGCAGAATAATCATTCTTGAAGGAAAAGGACGAGTCATAATCAGGAGCGATACGGTTGAAAACCTACATGAAACCAGGTCTAAAAACGGCCGGGTTGATTTAATTGCCGTTAAAAAAAACAGCTACGGAAAAGGAATCCGTAATTCGTTAGAGAGTGAACTAAACATTGGTGATAAAGTTTTACTTGAAAACATTCTGTTTGATCTTGGAAGTTCAAAACTAACCTACAAATCTAAAAAAGAATTAGATAAAATTGTCAGTATCCTGCAATCCAGAAAAAGCATTCAGTTTGAAATAAGAGGTCATGTATGCTGTACTCCTGAAATCTACACAGATGGGATAGATCGTGAAAATAATGAAAGAAGACTTTCCTGGAACCGTGCTAAAACCGTATTTTTCTATTTGGCATCGAAAAAAATATCCAAAAGCCGTATGAGTTACCAGGGCTGCGGTAATAAATATCCGCTTAAGAAAGAGGATTATTTAGACAGAAGGGTTGAATTTAAAATTACTAAGATTTAGTTTAACTGCATCTCAATATGCGGAATATCATCTTCGAGATACATTTCGCTGGTTTGTATGAATCCGTGGCTCTCGTAGAATTTCTTTAGGTATAATTGCGCACCAATTGTAATTTTATCTTTTCCAAAATTGGACTTTATGGCTGCAATTGCTTCTCTCATTAAATCATGCCCATATTTTCTGTCACGATAATCTACATCTACTACGACCCTTCCAATTGAAGCATTATCAAAACTAATTCCTGCATCGAATAAACGTACATAGGCAACAATTTTATCATCATATTCGCCAATTAAGTGTAAAGCTTTCTTGTCTTTACCGTCGAGATCTAAATAAACGCAATTTTGTTCTACTACAAATATTTCACTTCTTAGTTTCAACAAATCATATAGCTCATGAACAGTTAATGCCTCAAAAGGCTTTATTTTCCATTTTAATCCCATTGCATATTATTTATTACTTTATTCTAATTAGAAAGAGCCAAATTAATTTAAAAAAACTGAAACAGAAAGAATAATCCGTTTCAAAAAAATCCCGATTACATGACGCAATCGGGAAATTATTTAGTTTTCAAAAGGTATATGATTCAGGCTATTTCTTTTTCATAATGATTTCCATGCTTTTATATTCCTTGCCATTTTTTGTATCATACATTTCCATTTTACGTGTTGTAGCATCCACAATAGTGTAAACCTCCCGATATGGTGTTTTTTTACCATCTAAAGGATTTACCATATCGCCTTTAAGTTCCATACTTTTTGTCTTGTCGTCATATTTGCCTGAGCCAATCATCATTCCGGTTCCCATATTATCAATAAATGTAGAAGTATATTCTTTACTCGCATTATTGTAGGATAGTGTAGATTTTCCTTCAAATGGCTGTCCCATCATGGTTCCCTTATAATTGGCTTCCTGATAACGGCCACCGAGAATCATTTTTATATTTGCCGTAGAATTTGCCTTTTCAGGTTTACCTCCTTCCTCTTCCCAAAAAGTCATATCGCAGTTCCAGGTTCCGGTTTCGTCTGCCATCATTTTATGTGGAGAGCCCGGTGTAGCGTAATCCATCCAAGCTTTCATTTGTGCAGCAGAATCTAAAGGTTTTTCAGCCATTGTATCTTCTGCTTTTATGCTATCGGCAGGATTAGTAGTTTCTAATGCTGTTTTTACTTCTTTTTTGCAGGACGAAAAACAAAAAACTAACATCAATAATGTTACAAATAAATTTTTCATAATTAACTGATTAAATGTTCGTTACAACCAAAAGTACGAAAAATAAAATTTATCTCTTCTCTATTCTGACTGATTTTATAATGGCTTCTAGTTCTAACATTAAATCCCGTTCCTGATTTGATGGTGAATAACAAAAACCTTCAATGACCAAAATTCGATTGTAAACTTCATCAATTATGGCGTAATTAATAAAAGGTCCTGTCATAAAATCGTTTTTTAATTCCCAGGTTCCTTTGGTTTCAAAAGCCTTTTTACCGTTTAAATTTGTAATTGAGAAATAAGGCGCATAATCTTCCCCTGTAATCATTTGAGTATTGGGTTCGCGTCCTTTAATATAATGCCCTACAGAGTCACGCATTCTGATAATATTACCTACAACGTCAAGATTCTTAGTAAGCCCGTTTAACGGAATCTGATAAATAAGCAGGCTTGTATTACCACTAATGATTTCTTTTTTAAGCCAGATGAAATTTTTCTTGTGCAGCATGTATTCATATCCGACCGGGATTTGAAGATCAATATGAAATTTATTTTTAATAACGGCAGGGTTCAAAAGTGATTTGCTGTTATCCTGCTGTACTTTCTTGATCTCGGTTTCCCGAATTGTCCGAATGATTTCCGGAGAATTCATTTCGATGCTGCAAATGAGGTCTTCAATTGATTTTCCGTAGATTCTGAAAGTATTGTGAGGCAAAGTTTTATCATTAGTTTTAACCTCAAATTTGTCTACGGCTGACTTTTTAACTACAATAATACTTCGGCTATCGGTTACAAAACCTTCAAGGAGTTTTGCCGGATATTGATTGATTGTAAACAGGGGTTCTTCTTGTGTAAGACCCAAAACCGGTGAAGCAAATTTATTTCGGATGCTGTCACCAACTTCGCCATACCACAACTGATCGTCAATAATGATAGAAATTGTATTAGTTTTTCCTGGTTTTTCCTTTTCCTTGTTTTCGTTCTTTTGAAAACAGGAAACCAGTAAAACGGAAACTAGCAGAAACAAAAAATGGGTTTTATTCATTTTTATAATTTTATGAAATAAAACCCAAATTTAGGTAAGATATTTTATTATCCGTTTATTTTTAGCTTCATTCCTGGTTTTATATCCTCGTCTTTAATTCCGTTCCATTTTTTGATATCTGAAATGGTCACACCAGGATATTTTTTTGAAATACTATATAATGAATCTCCTTTTTTAACATAATAATCTTCTCCAATAGATTTAGCAGAATTTGCTTTTTTCTTAAATGCATCAATTGAATTAGAAGCAACAGCATTAGTTTCAACAACAGTAGTTTCCTTTTTAGAAACGATTAAGGATTTCCCTAATGCCAGATTATTTGAGTTTAAGTTATTCCATTCTTTTAATTCTGCCAGTGTTACCCCGAATTTTTTAGCAATATTACCCAGATTATCTCCGCTTTTTACCACATATTCTACCTCAATTTCGTTTTTATCAGCCGATTCAGCAGATGCAACTGCAGTTTCAACAGGTTTTTTAACTACTTCCTGAGCAGTTTTGGAAACTAAATCCTTAGGTTTTATTTTTAAAGATCTTCCTAATACCAGTGCGTTACTTTTAAGATTATTCCATTCTTTAATATCTGCTACAGCAACATCATACTTTTGGGCAATCGAACTTAAATTGTCTCCCTTTTGAACGATATAAGATTCAAGATCTAACGGTTCAGGAACTTTTACTGGTTTTGCTTTTACTTTTGGAGTTAATTTATGTGCTAAACGAGAAGGCATTTTGTAAATACCTGAATCATATTTTGCATAAGCATAAATTTTATCCTCGTTAGCTACAAAAGTGGCAACTTTATCTTTTGGCAAACGTAAAAAGTGCTGTTCATTTTGGTAATAAGGCACTACTTTTAATTTATAGGAAGGATTTAAAAGCTCTAATTGAGATTGCGGCATATCTAACAAATCAGCAATCTGCTTAAAAGTCATTTTTTCTTTGATACGGATAGTATCTGTTTCAAAGTTTTTCACAACAGCTCTTTCGGGATTGATACCATGCTCTTTATGGTATTCGAAAAGGTACATTGTTGCTAAGAAAGCCGGTACATATCCTTGTGTTTCTTTTGGAAGAAAATTACGGATATCCCAGTATTTGGTTTTTCCGCCCGAACGACGAATTGCTTTTGTTACATTTCCAGGACCTGAATTGTATGAAGCCAATACCAGTTCCCAATCACCAAAAACACTGAACATTTTAGTCATGTATTCAGATGCGGCTGCAGTTGCTTTAAGAGGATCACTGCGTTCATCAATATAGGAATCAATTTTAAGATCGTATTGTTTTCCTGTTCCGTACATGAATTGCCAAAGTCCTGTAGCACCCATTTTAGAAACTGCTTTAGGATTTAAAGCAGATTCTACAACGGCTAAATATTTAATTTCCAGAGGAACATTTTGTTTTGCAAAAGCATCTTCAAATATTGGAAAGTAATATTCTGATAAAGCCATTAATCGGGAAAACGATTTTTTACGATTCTTAAGAAATGACTTTATTATATTCTCCAGTCCCTGATTGTATTCTATTTCAAAAGGCGACTTTTCATTCATTACCTGAAGCCTTTGCTTTAAAAGCTCTGTTGGTAACTCCTGATCAACTGTAACATCTTTATTGATTGTCTGAATGTCCTTAGTTAAATCATCATAAATATCCAGACTTGTTAATTCATTCATCCAAAGACTATCAACACGAATGGCTAAGTCATTTTTTACGAATGATTTTTTTACTGAATCTAAGTACGAGATCTTTACTTCAGGCTTTATTTCAGTATCTGCTTTGACTACTTGTTGTGCAAAACCGGCTATTGAAAAAAAGACTGAAAGTGCTAAGGAAATTTTTCTTATAATCATATAACATTTTTTTAAAATTCTATAATCCAAATAATTACAGAAATGGTATTTTTACAAACTTAAGCAGAATAAGCGTAAAAATCGCTAAAAAAAATGTTAATTGTTGTTTTTTTAATCTTGAATAGCAGCAATACCAGGTAAAACACGTCCTTCTAACATTTCAAGCATTGCACCTCCACCGGTTGATACATAACTCATTTTGTCTTCAAAACCGAACTGTTTTACAGCCGCAACAGAATCTCCACCACCAACAAGTGAGAAAGCACCGTTTGCAGTAGATTCAGCAATATAATTACCTAAAGCAATAGTTCCTTTTGAGAAAGTTTCCATTTCAAAAACGCCCAAAGGACCATTCCATAAAATTGTTTTAGACTCTAAAATTACTTTTTTGAAGTTCTCCAAAGATTTTGGACCTGCATCAAGACCTTGCCATCCATCAGGAATTGCTGTTACATCTACAACTTGTGTATTTGCTGTATTTGAGAAATCATCAGCAGCAATTACATCAACCGGAATGTGAATCTGAACTCCTTTTTCTTTAGCTAATCTTAAAATCTCAAGAGCTAAATCCTGTTTGTCATCTTCACAGATAGATTCTCCAATTTTTCCTCCTTGAGCTTTGATAAATGTAAAAGTCATCCCTCCACCAATAATCATGTGGTCAACTTTATCCAGGATATTTTCTATAACCGTGATTTTAGAAGAAACTTTAGAACCTCCTAAAACAGCAACAACTGGTTTTTGGCTATTATTCAATACTTTATTTAAACTTTCGATTTCTTTTGCCAATAAGGTTCCGAAGCATTTTTCAGTTGGGAAAAATTGTGCAATTATGGTTGTAGATGCGTGTGCTCTGTGAGCAGTTCCAAAAGCATCATTTACATAAATATCACCAAGTGAAGCTAATTCTTTTGCAAAAGCAACATCTCCGGCTTCTTCTTCAGCATGAAAACGTAAATTTTCAAGTAAAAGGACTTCGCCTGGTTTCAAATCTTTTGCTGCAGCCTGAGCAGGTTCGCCAACGCAGTTTTCAGCAAATTTAACCTGTACACCTAAAATTTCAGAAGCTTTTTTTAAGATATGTTTTAATGAATATTTTTCTTCAGCACCTTTTGGTCTTCCTAAGTGTGACATTAAAATTACG